>JAGOCU010000078.1 GCA_017998555.1 Thermoflexales bacterium | reverse complement strand
TGGTTGCAGATGATGTTGAACTCGCCGGGCTGCATGAAGGTGACCGTTCCACGGGCGACCTGGCCGGGAATTACTTCCAGATTAATGGCGTGGCCCTCGATATAGAAGCCGTGGTCGACGTCCAGGCTGGTCACGTAGAACGTCACTTCAGATCCGCGCGGAATCTTGACCTTGGGTGGCACACCCACCGGTCCGCTGTCGCGGCCCGCGTCGAACTGCCACATCTTGGCGGTCATGAAGACCTCGTAGCGGCCGCCGCCAAGCGACTTGATGCCGGGATTCGCATAGGGCGTTCCGGCAAAGGAATTGGGGTTGATTCTGGCAACCGGCGAGGGCAGGCGAATGCCAAACAAGATGAAGCCCGCTGCCATAGCGGCCGCAAAGGCCCCTAACGCAATGCCCACCGCGGTCAGCCAGGCGCGTTCGTAGCGATCAATGTGCATGATGATTCCCTTGAGCGTTAAGTGCCACCACCCAAACCAACTCCTGGGGCATATCCCCCGGAAATCGGCGCGGGTGGGGGTCCCTAGCCGCCGACGCCCCGTTCAATGATGGTCGTGTACCACAGATACGCCCAGTAGATGATGTAGCCGGCGAGCATGACAAAGACAAACGCGGTTGCGCCGCGCGGCGTCACCTTGTCCTCGTCTGGCTGCGCCTGTTCGGATGGCGCGTGTTCGGTATCGGACATTCCAGATCCTCCCTTAACAACTGAATATTGACGTAATCTGGCCAACATGATAGGAGGGCCATTCCGATTTGTGCCGGTCATCCGGGTACGTACTGACTAGCCAGTTGGCTAGCCTGACGAGAAGTTGTCCAGAATATGGGTGGCGAGATCACCCTCCCCGGGCGAAACACAAGCAGGGTGATCTCGCCGAACGCGATTGGGCTAGCTTCCAGGCTGGCCAGTGGGCTAGAGGAAACTACTCAAGTGGTGGGCGCGCAAGACGCAATATGAGCGTATGGTGAAGCAAACCAGGAGGCCAAAACGCCATGACAAATTACCAGGTGCTGGATTGGATGACGCCAAATCCGGTGACGATCACCCCAAAGACAACGCTCCCGGAGGCCCATCGGCTGATGAAGGAGCGCAAGATTCGCCGATTGCCCGTCCTCGAGGACGGGCGGCTCGTCGGCGTCGTTACGCTGGGCGACATCCGCGAGGCCGAGCCTTCGGCGGCCACCTCACTCAGCGTGTGGGAGCTTAATTACCTGCTCGATACCTTGACGATCGACAAGATCATGCGCCGGAATGTGCTGAGCGTGTCACCGCATACCAGCATCCGTGACGCGGCCGCGATGATGCTCGCTCACAAAATCAGCGGCCTGCCGGTCCTGGACCATGATCGCCTGGTCGGCGTGATCACCGAATCGGACATTTTCCGCATGCTCGTGCGCGAGATGTTGCCGGAGCCGACCAAGCCCTAGTCCTCGTCAACCGGATCTGGCCCTGCAAGCGCAATCCCCCCGCCTGGCACACGCCGGGCGGGGGGATTGCGCTTGCGCATCGGGCCAATGGAGGACCTGTCGCCGGTTCATGAGAGATCTCTCACGGCCGGTTCATGGCAGCGCTGCCGCCAACCCGTTACCGTCGTCTTTGTAAGCGTCGTTCTGTGGGTGACCTCGATTCCCCCTCCCCCAGGGGTTCCCCACAGAGCGGCGCTTTCGTTTTTCCTCGCGCAGACGCTCATCCGGAAGGGCATGCCTCGGCGAAGCCGAGGCATGCCCTTCCGACAGTGCTTCGGCAGTTCGGTGGGTTCCATCCCCATTAACGAAAAACGGAACAGCGGACGGTTTCCCGTCCGCTGCCCTGTTTGCGCAAACGCGCTCTTCTATTTGCTGCTACCTGCCTGCCGTAGGCGCCAAGTTTTCTTTTGGCTTGGCTTCCTCACCCTTCCAGGGGACACCCACGAAGCGGAGCAGGAAATAGTCCGCGCCGATGTAACCCGCGACTTTCCAGGCCAGGGCCAGGAACACCGCGAGGGCCAGGAGCAAGCCATTGCTGCTCGCGCTGCCGGCCATGATGAAGTTCCAGTTCATGAACGCGCCGAAGAAGGCGGCGATGCCGACGAATGCGCCAACCAAGAGCGCGATGCCGACCAGGAGCTCGCCCCACGCAACCAGCGGCCCGAACCAGGTGTAGCTCTGGCTGTCGAGCAGGCCCTTGATGAAGTCACGATACCAGTCGAAGCTGATCGGCGGCTTGCCGGTCGCCGGAATCGCGGTCATGCTCGTCCAGCTTTTCTGAAGAGCCGATCCGGTGAGCCAGCCCGGGTCAACCACTTTATGGGACGCCGCGTCGATCCACTGGAGTCCCATCCAGATTCGGAGCGGAAGCCACAGCCAGGCTGCGCGCTTGTCCGAGAACAGGAACTTCGCGATCGGGGGTTCCTCGACGAATCGACCTTTGCTAACGGGAATCTGTAGTTTTGCCATTTTAATAAAACCTCGCTGGTGAGACTCTAGAGGTTGGACGCGGATCTGCCCCAACCACGGAGACGAATTGTAACTGGCCAACTGGCTAGGTATTTACCTGGCCAGGTCGCCGGGGGAAAGTCGGGCGCGCGCCATTGGGGCGCTCCCCAGGCGCCGCAGAATCGGCGGGAGGCGACCCGCCGCGCAGTCGGCGCAGGATGGCCAGGACCGAGTCGGGCGGGTCAGTTTTGCTGATAAAGACGTCGGCCCCGGCCGCCAGGGCTGCCCGCGCCGCCAGTAAAAAGGCGCTCATCGCCACGATTTGCGGGCCTTTGCCGGACTTTCGCAGCGCGGCGACGGCCTGGCGCGGGTCCAGCCCGGGGAGCTCCCAATCGACCATGACGATGTCAGGGTGGGTTGCCTCGACCGCCTCGAGCAGGTCGCGCGCAGTGGCCACCGCGCCAAGCGGCACGAAATCGGACTGGGCGAGCAGCAACGCGGTCAGCGCGTTCGCCACGTCAGGGTGATCATCCGCGATCAGGACCCCGACCTTGCCGTTGACCTGCATAGGCGAAGACCTTAAGTGTCCGGGTCTGGCCCGTCCCCCCGCAAGTGGCTGGTGTTCGACTGGCCACCTGGCCAGTCGCGTCGATGGGATAATCCGGGTCGGGCAAACCGAATGAAACTTTCTCCAGCAAATGCCGGTTTGATCGGGCAGGTCGTGGAAGGCACCAGCGATGCCGTGCTGATCATCGACGAGGATCAGCGCATCATCTATGCCAATGAGGGGGCGACCGTCGTGTTCGGGTATCTGCCGGACGATTTGACGGGCCGCTTGCTGACCATTCTGATTCCCGAGCGCCATATTCCGCGGCATGCCGACCACGTGCGCTCATTTGGGCGCAGCGGAGACGTATCGCGCCGGATGGGTGAGCGGCGCGAAGTCGTCGGGCTGCGCCGCAACGGTGAGGAGTTCCCGGCCGAGGCCGGCATTACCCGGATTCAGTCCGAGGGCGAGCCCCTCTACGGCGTCATTTTGCGGGACGTCTCCGAACGCCGACAGCGCGAGGACGAGCTGCGTCTGAAGTCAAATCAGCTTGCCATTCTGTCCGAGCGCACCCGGCTCGCGCGCGAGCTTCACGACGCTGTCACCCAGTCGTTGTTCTCGGCCAGCATCATGGCCGAATTGCTTCCTCAGGTATGGGAGAAAGACCCGGCTGCCGGCCGACGCCAACTCGAGGACGTGCGCCGGCTGAGCCGGAGCGCCCTGGCCGAGATGCGCTCGCTGCTGGTCGAGTTGCGCCCGTCCGCGCTCACCGAGAGCAAATTGTCCGAGTTGCTGAAGCAACTGGCCAATGCCTCATCGTCGCGCCTGGGCATCCAGATCGAAGTCGTGGCCGAAGAGCAGACCCGCCTGCCGGCTGACGTGCAGGTCGTCTTCTATCGGATCGCCCAGGAGGCCCTGCACAACGTTTCCAAGCATAGTCGCGCAACGGAGGCCAGCATCCAGCTCAGCACCCGCCCCGATGGGGCCATGATGCTGGTGCACGATAATGGGGCGGGCTTCGATCCTGGCGCGGCGGCGGGCACGAGCTTTGGCCTGCGCATCATGCGGGAACGCTCGGCCGAGATCGGGGCCAGCCTCGAAATCGACAGCCAGGTGAACTTGGGCACCGATGTTCTGTTGACCTGGGAGTGGAAGGAAAAATGATCCGTGTGCTTGTGGTGGATGACCATGTGATGGTGCGCAAAGGCCTTGTTTCCTTGCTGGAGGCCTACGAGGACCTCACCCTGGCCGGCGAAGCGCCGGATGGCGAGCAAGCCGTGTTGTTGTACGAGCACACCCGGCCGGACGTGGTGCTGATGGACATGCTCATGCCGCGCATGGACGGGATCGAGGCGATCAAAAACATCCGCGAGCGCTATCCCGAGGCCCGCATCATCGCGCTGACCAGTTTCGACACAGACGACCTTGTTCAGCGCTCGCTGCAGGCCGGCGCGATTGGCTATCTGCTCAAGAATGCCTCGGCCGAGGAATTGGCCAAGGCGATCCGGTCCGCGCATATTGGCCGGCGCACCCTGGGGCCCGAAGCGGCCGACGCCCTTGTGCGCAACCTGAACCGCCCGCCCGAGGTTGGCAGCGATCTCACCGACCGCGAACGGGATATCCTGTCCCTGATGGTTGAAGGTCTCAACAATACCGACATCTCGATTCGGATGCACTTGAGTTCCTCGACCGTCAAGTTTCATGTCAGCGCGGTGCTCTCCAAGCTCGGGGTGGCAAATCGGGTCGAAGCGGTGACCCTGGCCCTGCGGCGCAATCTGCTGGTCAAGAAGGATCCCTGATTCCCGGCAGTACGTCAAAAGCATCCCGCGAGATCACACTCCCCGCGCGCGGCGCGGCGTTTGTCATCCTGCCGCGCCCGATTGCGATGACTTTGGGCGCCGAAATCTGGCCACTTGGCCCCCGCGGAGTAGCCATATGGACAGTCCGGCATCATTCGAGCGCATGACGCGCGCGCGCGGGGTTTGTCGTATCGTAGGCCTTGGAGGTGACAGATGTTCACCAAGATTCTGGTACCCCTGGACGGATCGAAGATGTCTGAAGCCGCGCTCAGGCCGGCGCTCGAATTCGCCAGTTGCATGGGCGCGGAGATTGTGTTGGCGACCGTGCACGAGGACCTCCCGCTTCGCTATTACCCCACCGACGCGGGGGTCATCCAGGCAGCGCTCAATGATGCGCGGGCCGAGGCGACCCACTATGTTCACGAGCAGGTCGAACTGCTGCTCGAGCGGGGTGTGACGGCCCATGCGGTCACGGTCGAGGGCCCGAGCGTCGCCGGGGCGTTGCTCGACTACGCCGACCACAACGGTGTTGATCTGATCGCGATGTCGACCCACGGGCGGAGCGGACTGACCCGCTTCCTGATGGGCAGCGTGGCGGATCGGATGGTGCACTCGGCCAAGATGCCGGTCTTGCTGGTCCGGCCCGACCTCCGCGAGCCGTAGGCCCGGAACAGCCCGAGACTGAAAAAGGGAGGTCGATATGTATGAGCGTATTCTGGTGCCCCTGGACGGCTCGGCCCATGCCGAGCTGGCCCTCGACACGGCGATCGAGATCGCCCGGCGATGCGGCGCGAAACTGATCCTGGTTCGCGTTGCGGGGCATCCCGTCACCCACTTCTATGTGGAAGCCACGGATGTCGTCGCGATTCCGAATGATGATTCAGTGGAGCATAGCGCCGCGTACCTGGCTGAGATCAGCCGCAAACTTGACGCAGAGGGCATCGCCAGTGACTTCTTCATTGGTCAGGGCATGGCGGCGGACGAGATCTTGCGCCAGGCCGAGGCCAACAAAGTCAATCTGATCGTGATTGCCACCCATGGCCGAAGCGGCCTGGGCCGGTGGATGCTGGGAAGTGTGGCGGACCGGGTATCCCAGGGCGCGCATGTTCCGGTGTTGCTGGTCCGCCGCCATGATGGGCCGGCGTCGGAAGCGCAACGCTAGACCGAGCCTGCCGGCCGCGCAGGCCAGGCTCACTTCCGGAGGAAGCCATGTATCAAAACATTCTTGTGCCGCTGGACGGCAGCGAACTGGGAGAAGCCGCACTGGCAACCGCCGTGGACATCGCCCGCTGCACTGGCGCCACCTTGACCCTGATTCGGGTGCCCGACCACCCGATGATGGAGTACTACATCGACCAGCCCGTCGTGCTGGCCGATTTGCGGTCGCGCGACGCTGAACGCGCCCGGGACTATCTGGATGCCATCGCGGCGCGGCTGCGGCAGGATGAGCTCACCGTCGTGACCCGGGTCATGGACGGCGCCGTGGCCGATGCGATTCTGGATGTGGCCGCCACCGAGTCGGCGGACCTGATCGCGATGGCCACCCACGGCCGATCGGGAATCGGGCGCTTCCTGCTTGGAAGTGTGGCAGATCGGGTGACCGCCCACGCGGAGGTTCCCGTCATTCTTGTGCGCTCGGTGGCCGCGTCGGGCAAGACCGAGTCGAAGCCCGACAGGATGTCCGTCGCCTGAGTGTTTGTTGATTGGGGCGGAGGTCGCGTGACGGGCGCAGTGCGTTTCGCGTTGCGTAATACCGCTTCATGCGCCATGAAGCGCAAAGGAGCGTGCAGTTCATGTTCAAGAAGATTTTTGTGCCCCTCGACGGCTCGGCGTTTGCTGAGACCGCGCTCCGGCATGCTGAGATCCTGGCCCGCTGCTTCGGGTCGGAGCTCGTTTTGGCCCAGGTTGTGTCGGGTGTCGAACAGACCGTCTTCGTGAATCCCCCGATCGAGTACGAAAGTGGGCATTACGATCCCATGTGGTCGGCCCATCAAATGACGGCGCATGTGCCAAATCCACTCGCTGGCCTCGCTGAGGAATACCTGCTTGCGACGGCGCGGAAGTTGCAGGCTGACGGGTTACAGGTGCAGACTGAGGTCCTGGAGGGTAACGTCGCGGACGCCCTGCTGAGGCGCATCGAATCGGTCGGCGCTGATGCCGTCATCATGTGCACCCATGGGCGGGGTGGCCTTTCACGCGCGTTGCTTGGCAGTGTCGCCGACCGGATCAGCCATCACACGACGGTGCCCGTTTTGCTCGTTCGACCGCCTGACTAGCAGTCAGCCAACACAGAAGAGGCGAGATGACACTCCCCACGCGTCGCGCGGGGAGTGTCATCTCGCCTCTTCCAAGTTTTCGCCTGTCGCGGCCCGCGGCCGCATACAATGCTCTGGCCCGCGCGAGGCGCGGTCAGGAAGCCATGTATAACGCAAGCCAGGTCCGACAGGACTTTCCGATTTTCAATACGGACGCCAATCCTCGGGCGGCGTTCCTCGATTCGGCCGCTTCGTCGCAGAAGCCTGAGGCCGTACTGCGGGCGATGGAGGCGGTATATCGCGGCGGGTATGCCAACGTTCACCGCGGGGTCTATGCGTGGAGCGAGGATGCGACCGCCCGGTATGACGGCGCGCGCGCGGCGGTGGCCCGATTTCTGGGATCGCCCGCCCCGGAGCAGATCGTCTTTACCCGCAACGCAACGGAATCTCTCAATCTTCTCGCCTATAGTTACGGTCGAACCTTTCTGGGCAAGGGCGATGAGGTCATCCTGACGGAACTCGAGCATCACGCCAATTTTGTGCCGTGGCTCGAGCTGGCCCGCGAGCGGGGGGTGACGCTCAAATTCTGGCCCATCAGCGCGCAGGGCACGCTCGAGCTGGACGCGCTGGACGCGCTGATCACACCGCGGACGAAACTCATCACCTTCGCCCAGGTCTCGAATGTGCTCGGCACGATTACCGACCCGCGCCCCGTGGTCGCGCGCGCACGGGCCATTGGGGCGCGCGTGATTGTGGATGGCTCGCAGTCGGCGCCTCATATGCCCGTCAATGTGGCTGAACTCGACGTCGACTTTTTTGTGTGCTCGGGGCACAAAATGCTGGGTCCGACCGGGATCGGCGTGTTGTATGGGCGGGCCGAGTTGCTCGCGGCCATGCCGCCGTTTATGACCGGCGGCGACATGATCTCGAGCGTGACATTCACTGGCGCGACCTGGAACGAGGTCCCGCTCAAGTTCGAAGCGGGAACGCCCGCCTTCGTCGAGGCGATCGGCCTGGGCGCCGCGGTGGGCTATCTCGAAGGCCTCGGCATGGGGCAGGTGCGGGCGCACGAGCGCGAGATGACGGCCTACGCCCTGGAACGGCTGAGCGAGGTGCCCGGCGCGCGCGTGCTGGGACCCCTGGATGCCGAGCGGCATGGCGGAGTGGCTGCGTTTGTCATTGACCGCATTCATCCGCACGACCTGGCCTCGCTCCTCGACCAGCGCGGCATTTCGATACGGGCGGGGCACCATTGCGC
>JAGOCU010000077.1 GCA_017998555.1 Thermoflexales bacterium | reverse complement strand
GATGGGAGCCGCTCCATTGCGCAAGCCATCAGTCGGGGCTATATTGGTTGATGAGGTGCCCGACATGTCAACATCGCTTACTGTCAAGGGTCCACACATCGACTTTCCGCCGGTCTGCGTCCAGTGTCAACAGCCGGCCGACGCGACCTTCGAGATCTCGCGATCGGTCCGGTATTACAAGCGGACAGTCACCGTCAAACTCGCAGTACCCATGTGCGCCACTCACCGCGCCATTGCCATGAGCAAGAATGCGACCGAACAATTGCTCGGTCGCATTGGTCTGATTCTCGGTGGGGTGGCAGGCGCTGGCGTCATTGCCGGTCTGTTCTGGTTCTGGTCGCGGCGCGGACAAAGCCTGGTGGCGGCCAATTACCTTGCCTTGGCCGTCCTCGGCGTGGGTGCGTTCTATTGCGTGTGGAGGCTGTTTGCCGGGTTCATTGCGCCCCGTTACGCGGATCCGGACGCGAAGTCCGCGCGAAACGCCGTGCGGATCACCCGCTATTCGGCCCTGACCCGGCAGCTCCGGGTGGAGGTCATGAACGATTCTGTTGCCGCCGCCATCGCTGCCGCCAACGCGGATCGGATTCTGAAGCAGGAGTAGCCGAACGCGCGAAGTCTCGAGCGAACCTGTTTCTCAAAGCGAAAATCCCCGTCCCGGCGTGCGCCGGGACGGGGATTTTCGCTTTGAGACTCAACTCGTGGGCGGTTCTTGGGCAGCTTACGCCCAGGCGATGACGATCAGATCCGCGAAAATGTCCGACTTGCGCGGCGAGATCTTCAGCTCAACGACGTCGTTGATCGTCTGCATCCAGCGCGTGTTCAGCGCGTCCAGGGCAGCCCGATACTCAGCCAGCACATTCTCGGCCTGGGCCTTGAGCTGGGTGACGGTCTGCTCGCTCTCGCGCAGATCCATCTCGGCCGCGCGGGTCATGCGGCTCTTGGTGGCCCCGTGCGAGATGCCGCGGCCGGTGTGCCGGCGCTTGCCAATCACAAAGTTGAAGATCGATTCGACGTTGGTCAGGGTCTCTTCGCGCCGGCGGGCGTCAAGGTCGGCCCGGTCGCTGCTGAGCTCGCGCTGCTCGCGCGCGATGCGGGCCTGCAGCGCTGCATAACGGCGGTCGTACTGCTCGCGCACCTTGAAGGCGTCATCGTCCCGCCGGTCGCGGGCGGCGGCCTCGCAGCGGGCCCGGAAATCGCCCATCGTCTCGTCCAGCATGCCGAACAGTTTCAGGGTCGTGTTTCGGTAGATCGTGCGGGTCATGCTCCGATACACGTGCTCGACAAACATGCGCTCGGCCTGCTTCATCCAGCGCGGGGCGATGCCGTTTGGCAGGGCCGCAAAGGTCGCATCGGGCGGCGGCTCCGGCGACACATCGGTCGGCTGGAAGCTGGCCAGCACCCGGGCATGGTTGAAGTCCGGCGACGCGAGCACTTTGGGCAGGGGCAGCAGATACGTTGCGCGTTCATCCGAGATCACGCCGCTCGGTTTGTCGTTGAGGCGCACCCGCGCGCTGGCCAGCAAAAAGGGCGAAAGCAGGGTTTGGGGCGCGCGATAGGAATTGGTCGACCAGTCGCGCAGGCGCAGAAACACTTCGCGGACGTCGGGCGGCATCACGGGGCGCGTCGCGGAAGGCGCCGCGATCGCCGCCGTACGCGCGGCTTCGGCCGTCTGCGCGGCGGCGCCGCCGGGCGAGCCCTTGCCCTCCGCGGCCGGCTCAACGCCCACATAGACGTTTTCGGGCTGGAGAATCGTCACCTCGTCGCGGGTCAGCGGTCCCCGCAAGAAGCTCATCGCCCATCGGGTCTGGACAAAGGCCGGCTCGGTGGTCGCGCTTTGAACCAGAAAGACCCGCGGGGGAAGCGTGCTGAGCGGCCCCTCGTACTCGGCCCGGTCAAACCCCGCCCCGGCGCCCTCGAGCCCTTCCAGTGCGCGATCGCGATCGCGCCCCGTGCGCAAACGGCCGACAAACCAGGTGCCGATGTTCGACAGGCCCTTGTAGTCCAGATCGGCCGGATTCTGAGTGGCGAGGAACAGCCCCAGCCCTGATGCCCGGCCCTGCTTGATCAACGCCATCAACGGCGCCTTGGTCGGCGGATTGCGCGGGAAGGGCGGCAGATAGCCGTGCACTTCGTCAAAGTAGACCAGCGCGCGCAACTGCGAGGTGCCGGTCTGGGCCCGCATCCACGACACGAGCTGGGCCAGCAACAGGGTGATAAAGAACTGGCGCTCGTCGTCGCCGAGATGGGCGACATAGAAAATGTTGGCCGGCGTGCGCCCGGCCGGATTGGCCCCGCCCACGCCCCGCACCGGCTTGATCAGCTCGGCGATATCGAGCGACTGCCCCGCGCTCCAGGTTGCGAACGACGGCGAGGCGATCAGATTATTCACCGCCATGGCGAGCTCGAAGCGATCCGCCTTGGGGTAGAACACGTCCATGTCGAAGGCCCCGACCCGGGTCACGGGCGGTTCCTGGATCATCCGGATCAACACGGGCAAATCGACCGATTGGCCGGCCCGCCAGGCCGCCTCGAAAATCGTCGCCAGCAGAATGTGCTCGCGGCTCTGAAGCGGGTCGGCGTCGATGCCGATCAACTGGAGCAGGGCCGAGCACATCTGCCCGATCCGCTCGCGCAGCGCTTCGCCGTTCTTCGCCCAGCTCAGCCCGGACGACTGGCTGGGCGGGTTCAGGCTTTGCAGAATATTGACGGGAATCCCGGCATCGCTGCCCGGCGTGTAGATCCGAAACGCCGCCCGGTCGCGGAGCGTGCCGATCCGCTCAGGCGCGATGTCCCATTCCTTCAGACCGTCGCGCCATTGTTTGGCGGTGCGCGCCGCCAGGGCATCGAGTGTGAGCTTCTGCCGCGAAGCATCTTCCTCATGCAGCCAGGGCTTGAATTCGTCCGGCGTCAGGCTTGGGAAATTGAGCGCCAGGTTGGTAATGTCGCCCTTGGGATCGATGATGATGACCGGAATGCCCTGGAGCAGAGCTTCCTCGAGCGCGACAACGCCCAGGCCGGTTTTGCCCGTGCCGGTCATGCCCAGACACAGTGCGTGCGTGGTCAATGAACGGGCGTTCAGGTAAAACGGCGCGCCGGTCGACTTGGTGGATGGCGTGAAGTCACGGCCAATAAAGAGCTTGTTGGGTTGATCCATCATGAACGAATGTTCTAGCAGTGCTATTGTAGACCCGACATCCGGCTTTCGGGGCTTGCCTGAGCGGAGCCCGTGGCGCTCATCCGACGTCGCCAAAAGAGACGTCGACCGGGCCGTCCGCGGTCTCAAGACGCAACGCGCCATCGTCGGTGACTCCGACAGCCTGTCCTTCGATCACCTCTGTCCCGCGTGTCAGGCGAACGTGTGTGCCGAGTGTGGCCAGATGCCGCGCATATTCGGGCTGTGGACTGGCCAGCGTCGCGCGGAGCGCCTCATATCGGGCTGCGATGGCCGCCAGCACGGCCGCCAGCGTCTGTTCGAGGTCAAGCGTATGCCCAACCGCCTCACGCAGGCTGGTCGCGCGCAGACGCAGATCCTCGGGTGCCTGATCAAAGCGCGTGTTCACATTCAGCCCCACACCGACGATGACCCGCTCGAGGGCATCCCTGGAAAACGCGGACTCGATCAGGATTCCGGCCAGTTTGCGCCCGCCAAGCTGGGCATCGTTCGGCCACTTGAGATTCAGATCGGTCGTTGTGCGGCCAGCCGCAACCAGGATGGCCGCTGCGCCGTCGCGGACCGCCAGCGCCGCCAGCATCGACAACCATCCCCCTCGAGCGGCTGGCAGAAAGACGGGTCGGAGCACCAGGGACAAATAGAGGGCTGCTCCAGGCGGTGAGAACCACGTTCGCCCCAAACGGCCGCGACCAGCCGTCTGCGCGTCCGCGACCACGCAAACACCCTCCGGCGCCCCAGCCTCAGCCAATCCACGGGCGACATCCATCGTGGATGACACTTCCCCGAATCGGCGCAAATCGAGATGCACCTACTTCGTCGCTTCGACGAACGCCTTGATGAGGGAGCCGTCCCACTCGACCGGGATGCCGTTCTGATCCGGCAGGCCGCGCTTGACAAATCCCGCCCAGATCAGAAAGTGATCGGCCCGGTTGGCGAAGAAACGCAAGTTGCTGAACGACATGCCGCCGCCCAGAATCAGTGGCACGCCCAGCCGCATCGTGCGCACGTCGTCGATCATCCGAATGCTCTGTTCGCTTGTCTTGCCCGAGAGGATCAGCGCGTCGGCGCGGCCAAAGTCGACGGCCTGGCGGCAGGCTTCGTTGAGCGGGAGCGGCGCAAGCGGTTCGCCCAGGCGGTCATAGACATCGGCGAAGATGCGGATGTCGGTCGCTTTGATGTCGTAGCGATGGTGGATGGCTTCGTAGGCGCAGCCGTGCTGCATGCCCTCGGCCTTGACCATCGTGCCGATATAGGTCTTGATCCGCACAAACTGAGCGTCAATGGCCTTGGCGATGTCGAGGACCTCCGTCGCGCCGTGTTCGACCAGGGTGACCCCAAGCGCCATGTCCGGAAACGCCTTGCGCACGGCCGTGCCGGCGGCGATCATGGTCGCGATCGTGTCAGGCGTCGCGCGCGGGGCGATTGGCAACTCGTTGGTGTTCTGCAGGTACAGGGCCCGCACCCCGCCGTCCCAGGCGATCTGGGCGTGGAGCAGGGCATGGTTGATGATCTTCTCGCGCGGCTGCCCGTCGGGGCGCCGGCTGCCCTCGCTGGGCAGCATGTGCACCGCCGCGATGATGCGCGAAAGCGGAAAGAACGAGTCGTTGGATCGCATGAGGCTATTCTAGCTGGGTGAAGGCGGCGCGAATACAATCACCGCCCATGGATCCCAGCAGCGCCCTCGCCTCATATTTCCTGATCGACCCCGCCATCACGTTTCTCAACCACGGTTCGTATGGGGCCACACCCATCCCCGTATTTGAGCGCTACCAATACTGGCAGCGCGAGCTCGAGCGCCAGCCTGTGCTCTTCCTCGGCCGGCGCTATCAGGAAGTGATGCATACGGCTCGCGAGGCGCTGGCCGCCTATCTTGGCTGCCATGCCGACGATCTGGTGTATGTCATCAACGCCACGACCGGGGTCAACATCGTCGCGCGCAGCCTTGATCTTGGGCCCGGCGATGAGGTGCTGACCACCAATCACGAGTACGGCGCCTGCGACCGGGCCTGGCGCTTTCTGGCCGGCGAGCGTGGCTTCACGTATCGGGCCGCGACGCTCCCGTATCCGCTCACCGATCCGGCCGAGGTCGTCGAAGCGATTTGGAGCGAGGTGACCCCGCGCACGCGGATGATCTATCTCAGCCACCTCACCTCGCCCACGGCCGTCATCCTGCCGGTCGTGGAGCTCTGCCGGCGCGCCCGCGCGGCGGGCATCCTGACCCTCATCGACGGCGCGCATGCGCCGGGTCAGCTCCCGCTGGACCTGGAAGCGCTGGGCGTCGATTTCTACACGGGCAACCTGCACAAGTGGCTGTGCGCGCCAAAGGGCAGCGCCTTTCTGTATGCCCGGCGCGAGGTTCAGCCCCTGCTCAAGCCCCTGGTCGTGAGCTGGGGCTACGAGGCGGTCGCGCCCGGCCCGTCGCGCTTTGTCGACCATCACGAGTTCTGGGGCACCCGCGATATCGCCGCGTTTCTGGCGACACCCGATGCGATCGCCTTCCAGCGCGATCACGCCTGGGATCGGGTCAGCGCCGAGTGCCGCGCAATCACCCGCGAAGCCCGGGATCGCCTGCTGGCCCTGACCGGCCAACCATCGCACTTCATCGGCGACCACTGGATTGGCCAGCTGGCCGGTGTGCCATTGCCGCCTGGAACCGACACGTTGGCGCTCAAGCGGCGGCTCTATGACGACTATCGGATCGAGATCCCGCTGTTGGTCTGGTCGGGCCGGCCGTTTATCCGCGTGTCGGTCCAGGGCTACAACACCCGGTCCGACATCGACACGCTGGTGGCCGCGCTGGGCGAATGCCTGCAAGCGGGCCGCTAGCCGGCGCAGGCGATCAATCTGAAACAACATCCCTGGCGAAGCCAGGGATGTTGTTTCAGAAGAAGACCCCGGCTGGGAGGACCACACTTGGATCTGCTGCTCTACAAACTCATCACGACCCCGATTGTGATGGCCCTGGCCACCTGGATCAGCCGGCGCCTGGGTGTCGGCGTGGGAGGCTGGATCGCCGGCCTGCCGGTGACGAGCGGCCCGGTCAGCATCTTCCTGGCCCTGCAGCATTCGCCCCAGTTCGCGGCGGACGCCGCTCTCGGCACGATGAGTGGCTCGGCCAGCGCCAGCGTCTTCTGCGTAATCTATGCTTTTGTCGCCCGGCGGGCGCGCTGGCCAGCGGCGCTGGCCCTGGGGCTGCTCGGGTTTCTGGGTATGACCCTGGTCTGGAAGCAGATCGTACTGCCCGTCCTACCCCTGTATCTCATCATCCTGGCGGTGATCGGGATGGCCTTGCGCGTCGCGCCAAGGCCGCAGACCGCGCAAGCCGTCGTCGTGGCGCCGGCCTGGGATATCCCGCTGCGGGTCGTGTTGGCCACAGCCTTTGTGCTTGCGCTCACCGGCGCAAGTGACGTGCTGGGTGCGACCTGGAGCGGTTTGATCTCACCCATCCCGTTGTATGCCTCGCTGATGGTCACGTTCGCCCATGCCCAGCACGGGGCGGACGGCGCACTGCGTGTGCTGCGCGGGGTGTTGCTGGGCACCTTCGCCTTTGCCAGTTTCTTTCTGGTCGTCGGCGCGACGGTGACGGTCTGGCCGTTGTGGCTGGTCTATACCCTGGCCTCGCTCGCGGCGATGGTCATAAACGGGGCGATGTTCAATCTGGCGCGGCGGTGAGGGCGGTAGGTGGGCCGCACCTCGAAGGTGCGGCCCACCTGGTTCGGGGATCCTATTTCGGCATCGCCTTCAGCGCCTCATACAGCGGCAGCGGGGTGAAGTCCGGCTCGAGCATGCGGAAGTAGTAGACCGCCTGGTTCTTGTCGGCGTCACTGGCCGGCTTGAAGAACCACACGGCAATCGCGCCCACCCACGGCCAGTCGCGTTTTGCGCGGGCGTAGAGCTGCGGCACGTAGCGCGCCTGCTCCTCGACGGTGACGATCCCAAAGTTGCCATACCCGGAAATGCCGGCGTTCTCTGATGGGAGCGCATTCCAGTTCGCCTCGGCCAGCCAGATGGGCTTGCCCGCGTCGCCGTTGGCCACCATGATGTCGCGCATCAGTGTATGCCGCGCGACGTTGGTGCCTAACGGTGACAAGCGACGGTCTTCCGGCCCGGAAAACAGCCCGTAGCCCTGGGCCGCGGCCACGTCGAAGCACTTCCCCGCCCCGGCGGTGTACATCCGTTGCAGGAAGATCAGGTCGCTCAGATCGCGCCCGCTTTGCTCGACGGTCGGGGCCAGGGCCGCCGCCAGCACGATCGCTTCGGGATCGACCGCCTTCACCCGCTGATAGGCAAGGCACAACATCTTTGCGTAGTCCTCGGGATTGACTGCCTGGGCGCCCCACTCGGGATAGATGTTGGGTTCGTTCCACAACTGGTAGGCCCGGATGCGGCCCCTGTAGCGCTGGGCGACTGCGGCGACGTAGTCGGCGTAGTCGGCAAAATCGGCCGGCGGACCAAGCGTGCCGAGGTCGGCATAGCCCTGATGCGCCCATTCTGGCGGCGCCTCGAGCCGGGCGATGAGGCCCAGGCCGTATTGCTCCGCCAGCGCGACGATGTTGTCGTATTTGTCCCAGGCGCTCTTGGCGGGATTGTTGCGCCGATCGATGAAGTCGCCCTTGGCCTGGATCTCGAGGTCATACCAGGGAAAGGGCTGGCGTATCCAGCCGAACCCGGCGTCACGAATCATCTGCAACTGGCGCGCGCGTTTGGCCGCTTCGACCTCCTGGTGCAGAAAGGTGTTTACGGCGTAGGGCGTATCGACGCGCGGGCGGATTGCGGCGTCGGCGGCCAACCGGAGCGGCGGACGGGCCACATCCAGCGCCGCGTTCCACAGCGCCCGGGCCTGCCCGACAGGCGCGGCCTCGCCGGTCTGTGTCTCAAGCCAGCGCGTTGTGCCAGGCTGGACAAAGGCCGCGGCGCCGGCGGCGAGGGCGGCCGCGGACGCCAGCGCGAAGAGGGTCCATTTCCGACGCATCTAGAGATTATAGAGACCCCTGTCGAGGCTTTGTTTATGCGTAGATTCATACGCATGATCAAGCTCAAGCTTCAGGGGTGGCGCGCGCCGGCCGCATTGCTGATGTTGACCCTGTTTGCGCGCGCGCTTGTCGTGGATGCGGCGGTCTCCGCCACGCCCGATCCCGTGGAGGCGACGATTCTCGACACCGCCACGGGCGCAGTCTGTGATGAGCGCGCCGCGAGCAC
>JAGOCU010000076.1 GCA_017998555.1 Thermoflexales bacterium | reverse complement strand
CGCCGGCTGGATGCCCACTCAGCCGTTCAAAGCACGTGGTTTCGCGGCATCGGACATTGAGACGTTCCGAGGGTTGGGCGCCCGCCTGGTGGTCGAGGCGGACGGCGCCCAGGGCCGCTGGATCAAGGCGCCCGGCGCGCACGAGCCCGTCATCCCGGCCTGCGCCGATATCGTGATCTGCGTGTGCTGCATCGACGCAATCGGGCAGCCACTGGATGCGACGATCGCCCACCGGCCGGAACGCATCGCCGAGCTGACGGGAATCCGGCTTGGCGCGCCAATCAGCGAAGAATGCGTCACGAAGCTGCTGACCTCAACCACAGGTGGACGCAAAGGCATCCCGCCCGGCGCGCGCGTGATTGCGGCGCTCACGCGGATCCACGCCTCGCGGCGGATTGGGCTGGAACAGGCTTTGGCGCGGGCTGGCTTCGATTCAGTCGTGGATGTGGATTTGGCGGCCCCACCCCACCCAAGTATCGATCTACCCGCGCTGGTTCGATAGGAGTCCCGGCGGCGACTCGGGTCGAACACGCGCGGCAGCGTCGATCTGTTCGAGAAGCCTCCAATCGGAGCCGCCCAATGGGTCAAGCGCTCGCTCGCGCAATCCCAGCTTCGTTCGGGCAATCTCCGCCAGCGCCGAAACAACATCAAAGGCATCGGTCAACTCGGCCCTCCGGGCGACAACGGACTGAATTCTCATGATCTCAACATCCGAAAGCGCGCTCAACTCAATTTCGCGGTCTGATGGCCGAGGCGCCATCATCACGGCTGCGCCGCTCGTCAGATCGGCGAGACGCGAAACGGCCGAACCGCGCACAACGATGGTCCGCCCGGCGATATCCCCAAGGCGTTGGGCGCGCGGCGATAGCAGCATGGCCAGCACGCCGATCGCGTACATGTTATCGAAGACACGGACGACATTGCGAATGAGGACACTCCCCAGACCAAGCGTCTGGCCATCCGCGCGAACCACCCGCAGCCCCATGAGGGATTTGCCCGGCGTGCGGCCACCCAGTCCCTCAAACAAAGAGAAGTAACCAACCTCGACGATGTAGTTGACCACGACGATGGTGGCCAATACCGCGTCGCCGCCAATGGTTGGCATGCGCCCGGCGGTTAATGCCGATAACGCCAGAAGAGCAACCGTGAAAATCCCGGAGGCGAGGCCCTGAAGCAGCCCGTCGAACAATACGGCGTAGAATCGTGTACCCAGATCCGCAATCTCGTAATTGACCGTAATGCGCTCGGGAAGCGCGACCGCAACTGTCTGGCCAGTCTCATGAAACCTGACGAACTGATCCGATTGAGATCCCAAAGTTGGGCCCAATTATCCGCCCTTTGCGGGCGGCCGACCAGGGGTCCGCTGGGCATATCTGCCGCGGATCTGGATCAGATGGGCGCGCTCTATCGGCAGGCCACTGACGATCTCGCGCTTGCACGGCGCGATTTTCCCGAGCACAACGTCAGCCGCTACCTGAATCAATTGGTTCAGCAGGGTTACGCCCGAATCTACGTCAGCGATAACGGCGGCCTGGCGACGCTTCGGCGCTTCTATGGACGCGACCTTCCGCGCCTCTTTAGGCGATTGCTGCGGTATGTCGCGCTGGCGGCGTTTCTCTTCTACGGCTCGGCGCTGGCAATGTTCGTGACCATTCAGGCCGATCCGAACGCGGCCAGCCTCGTCATTGACCCGCGCACGGAAGACGACATCCGGGCCCAACGCGCCTGGTGGCGAGACCTCAACGGCCAAAACCAGACGGGCGCCGCCACCATCATGACCCACAATCTGCGCGTCGCGGCGATGGCCTTCGCGGGCGGGCTATCGGCCGGCGCATTCACCGTCTATGTCGCCATATCCAACGGTTTTAGCCTCGGAGCGGTCTTTGGTTTGTCGTTTGCGGCAGGCAATCCGTGGCCCCTGGCAGAATTCGTGATCGGTCATGGCGTGCTTGAGCTGAATGAGATTATCTTCGCCGTGGCCAGCGGGCTGCTGATGGGCCACGCGATCCTCCAACCCGGGCTCCACTCGCGCAAGACAGCCCTCGCAATTGCAGCCGGAGACGCGATCCGCCTGATGCTCGGCACAGCCCCCGTGCTCGTCGTGGCCGGCCTGGTCGAAGGGCTGGTGTCGCCTCGTCCTGAGATACCGGCCATCCTAAAGGTTTCGTTTGGCCTCTTGAGCGGTATTGCCCTCTATGGCTACCTTTTGTTGTCGGGAAAACCGGAGCGCCGCGCATGATGACGCCGCGCTATATCAGACCGCTCACGACGGGCGAGCTGCTCGATTTGCCGCTTGGGCTATTGCGCAGCCTATGGCCCCGGCTCATGGTGGTCTATCTGATGGGAGGTTTTCCCGTCGCCGTGATCCAGACCTTGATCGTGTTACCCGCGCTCGCGCAGATCCCGGCCGGTGGCGTGGAAGCGATCGCGAGCGATTTGGCTCCCGTCATTACGGCGCATTGGGCGCGTTTCCTGCTGTGCCTGGCGCTTGCGCCTCTTCATGCTCCCGCAAACGCCGCCGCCATTCACCTGGTCGCCGCTTCAGCGCAGGGTCTGACACTCAGTCCGATCGAGGCCTTTCGACGCGCCGGCCGGCACGCGCTGACATTGATTGGCGCCACAACGCTTGTGTCAGCGATCAACATCGCGCTCCTGGCGGTCAATCTGGTGCCCTGCATCGGCACGCTGCTTTGGATCGCGACGTTGCCAATGATCAGCGTGCGCTTACGCTTCGTGCCTGAAGTGGTGATGCTCGAGGAGTATCCATTTCGGGCCGCGTTGGGACGCAGTTGGCAGCTTTGCTCCGGCTCGGTTGGCAGACAGAGCGGCGTGGCGTTGTGGACACTCGTGCTGATGGCGGCGGTTCATTACTCGGGCGCATCGGCACTAGGTCTGGCGACCCTCTTCGTCACGCCAGGCGCAGACCTGGCGGTCGTCGCAAGCGTGATCGCATTTGTCCTCACGTCTGTTCTTCTGACGGGCTGGACACCCTGCGCCCGCACGCTGGCCTACCTGGAGTTGCGCGCCCGGCGCGAAGCGCTCGACATCGATCTGGCAATGGGGAACGCGCTGTGACGCCCGAAGAAGAGCTTGAAGCCCTCCGCCGCATCCTGGCGAATCTTGCGGTGACCGCAACCGCGACTCCGGCGCCGATCGCGACCCGCGCGCCGCTTCCGACCCGAGCGCCGGCGGCTGCCCCAAATGATCTGGCGGCCGGCCTGCAAACTTTGACCGACGTGTCGCAGGCGCTGTTGATCGTGCTGCTGGCCATCACCGTGATCGTGATTGCCGTGGTCGCATTCCAGACAATCCGCGCGCGGCGCGCGCAGCGGTGCCAGGGACGCACGAAGGTCCCAGACAGCGCCAAAACCGACCGTGCGCTCGCGCTGGCCACGCGGGCTGCCGACGCCAATGACATGCGCGTCGCCATGCGGGAACTCCTTCTGGCGACCCTGACGCTGCTGGAGAGCCACGGCCTCGCGCCCGGTGACCCTGCGCTCACGCATCGCGAAATCGTCGGCGCGCTTCGGCCGCGACCGCGGCTTGCCGAAGCGCTGCGACCTGTGGTGGACGCGTATGAGCCCGTTTGGTACGGGCGACAAAGCCTATCGAAGGAGGCGTTCGAGGCTTTCCGGGGACGGATCGAGGATGCCCAGCGGCTGAGCCGGCAAGACGATGGGCCGCCCCGCCCGGAGGTTCTGCAGTGAGCGGACAGCGCCTGAAGCCGATCGCGCGCGCCATGCTGGCGTTGTCATGCGCGGCGCTCGTGGCGGCCACGCCGTATCAGGTATTGCAGGCGCATCCGACAAACAGCTACGATCGCGGCCCGAACGGTTTGTTTGCGTTTGGCAAATGGCTGAAGGAGATCGGCTTCAGCCCGCAACGCGTCGAGCGGGTCGACCTGACATCGGAATTCGAGCTGCCACCTGATACGCGCGTCCTGATCATGATGTCACCTGCCCGCGAAATCTCGCGCCGGGATGCCGATCTGGTCGAGCGCTTCGTATGGGACGGCGGCACGCTGATTTATTCTTCGCGAGCCAAGATGCTTGCCCTCGACAACGCCTTTGGCGTGCGCTCCACCGAGGTGGTCACCTGGACCAGCCCACATACCATTGTCCGGCCAGTTGCCGGCATTACCCAGCCCGCGACCATACGATGCGAGGCCTTCGGATACGTCGAGCCATTGGCCGGGGGACGCGCGGTCGGACCGGAGATCCTGCTTTCGGTGGTGGGAAACACGACCGCCGTCAGCCTGGGGCATGGCAAAGGCCGCGTCGTCGCGCTGACCGCGCCGTGCATTCTCACCAACGCCATACTGGCCGATGGCAATGACGCGCGGGTGGCGCGTTCGCTGTTGGGAGACGCGCCGACCGGCAGCGTGGTGGTCTTTGATGAGTACCACCCCTTCGCGCAGCCAGGCGTATTCATTGAGGACAGATCGGATTTTGCGACCGGCGGTCTGCGCCAAGGCGCACAGGAGAGCGGGTCGCCGCCATACCGCCAGGCAGTGCCTGCGCCTGCGCCCGGGTATGGATCGTCTGATCGATTGCCGACGACCAGTCCGCGGCTCCGACCCCCTGACTTCAGTCTCAACCTGGACGACATGCCGCTGTTCTCGACGCCCTGGGGGGCTGCGATCCTGCTCGCGCTGTTCACCTTGATGGTCTATACGGCAGCCAACGGGCGGCGGCTGGGCCGGGAGTTGCCGCTTGCCCGCGACATTCGCCCGCGCAACGGCGGGGAGTATGTGGTGGCGATCGCCAGTCTGCACGAACGTGCCGGGCACGGCGCAGATGTCCAGGAGCACCTGCTGCGGCGACTAGAACGCGCGCTCGGATCGCCATTGGGCATCGATCACAATGCGTCAGATGCTGGTTTTGCCGCTCAAGTCGCAGCGGCGCGACCGGATATCGACCCCGGGCCGCTCACCAGCCTGATAGATGCGCTGCAGGCGCCATCGCCGCGCCCCGAATCACTGCCTGCGCTGGCAGCCGAAGTCAACCAGATCATCGAACGTTATCGCTGAGACAAAACATGAAAGTACAGGAAGCAGCAGAACAACTAAAGCGTGAGGCCGGAAAGATCATCATCGGCCAGACCGAGGTTTTTGAGCAGATGCTGATTGCTCTCCTGGCGAGGGGCCATGTTCTCCTCGAAGGCGTTCCCGGCGTGGCCAAGACCCTGGCCGCAAAAACCTTATCGCATCTCATTCAAGCGCCCTTCAAACGGGTCCAGTTCACCCCGGACCTCATGCCCTCTGACATCGTCGGCAGCCAGGTCTTCGACGGGCAGACCGGCCGGTTCTATACGCGGCGGGGGCCAGTGTTTACCAGCCTGCTGCTTGCGGATGAGGTGAACCGCGCCCCGGCCAAGACGCAATCTGCCCTCCTTGAAGCGATGGCCGAGCGGCAGGTAACAATTGAGGGCGAGCGTCTTCCTTTGCCGGAACCCTTCATGGTCCTCGCGACGCAGAACCCGGTGGACTATGAAGGCACCTATCCGCTTCCCGAAGCGCAACTCGATCGGTTCCTATTCAAGACCGTCGTCAGTTACCCGTCGCTGGATGAGGAAGTCACCATGCTGAGCAAGATCGACGCCGGTTTCGACCCAAACGATCTTGTGGCAGCGGGGCTTCAGCCTGTTCTCTCACCAGAGATTCTTGTCGAATTGCGCGTGGAGATTGACGCCGTTCGCGTGGACGGAGGCATCCTCGACTACATGGCGCGAATTGCCCACGCCACGCGCAAGTCCGCCGACCTGATTCTTGGCGCGAGCCCGCGCGCCTCGATCGCCCTGCTCAAAGCGTCAAAGACGTCGGCGGCCATGCAGGGCCGCGACTACGTGGTACCCGACGACGTGAAGTCGCTTGCGCTTCCGGCGCTCCGGCATCGGATCATGATGAAGCCGGAGGCGGAGATCGAGGGCCTCACCGCCGATGTCGTCGTGCGTCGCATTCTGGCGAAGGTCGAAGTGCCGCGATGATCCCCCTATCGTTTCCATCAAGTCATGCTATCGCGTAGCGCACTGGGGCTGCTGCTCATGCCATCGATCGCGCTGGCGGCAAGCGCCGTGTGGCCGCCGGCATTGACCCTTGCCATCGCGCTCGCCATCGGGGCAGCCGTGGCATTGGCGCTTGATACATTTCTGGCGCCGCGACGCACGGCGTTTCGGGTGACGCGGCAGCATGAGGCAACCCTCATGCTCGGCGTGGAAAACCCAATCGCAATCGGCATTCGATACGATGGCGCGCGCCCAACGCGCCTCATTGCCCGCGATGAATGCCCCGATCTCTTCGTCGTGGACCGGCAGATTCTGGATGCGGGCGACACGCGCGGGCCAGACGGCGAGAGTGCCCGCAGGCCGGCCGGCCCGGCGCGCCTCCTGCCCGGCGCAACGATTGAACTTTCATATCGGGCAATACCGCCGAGGCGCGGGCATTTCGTATTTGGCGCGGTCGTGCTGCGTTGGCAAGGGCCGCTAAAGCTGGTTTGGCGCCAAGCCGCCTTTGCCCTTGACGGCGCCGCCCAGGTCTATCCGAACCTGACGGATATTCGCAAATACGACGCCCTGGCGCGCGTGGGCCGCACACAGGAGTTGGGCCTGCGCCGATCGAGGGCCTCGGGCGAAGGCGAGTTCGAGAGCTTGCGCGATTACCAGCCGGACGATCAGGCGCGCCACGTTGACTGGCGAGCGACGGCCCGCCGCGGCCGGGTCACCGTCCAGCAACTTCAGACCGAGCGCAGTCAGAGCATTCTCACTTTGATTGACTGCGGACGACTGATGGAGGCGCCTTGCGAGAACAACATTGTGCGCGCCGGCGCGATGGGGCGGCAGATCGAATTGCAGAAGATCGACGCCGCGATTGAGAGCGCTTTGATGTTGAGCTATGTCGCGGGACAGCGCGGAGACAGAGTAGGGGCGCTGGCCTTCGCCGACAACATCATCACCCATATTGCGCCCCGTTCTGGCCGGGCGCAATTCTATCGAATGCTGGCGGCGCTGTATGCCGTCCAGACCCGCCCGGTGGAGAGCGACTACAGCCGTGCGTTCGGGCACGTTGCCGCGCTGCAACGCCGCAGGGCATTGATCGTTGTGTTCACGGATCTTGCAAGCGGATTGGCAGCCCAGACCCTGGTCACGCGCCTGGCGCCGCTTCGGCAACGCCATCTGACGTTGTTGGTCACGCTGAGTGATCCGTCCCTCCTCCAGATTGCCCGGGAACCACCCACCTCAGCCGGCGCGCTGCACCGGATCGCCGCCGCCCAGCGCGTTCTTGACAGCCGAATGCAGGCGATCGAGTTGCTGCGGCAGAGCGGGGTCCTGACCCTTGACGTGCCGGCGGATCGCCTTTCGATCTCGGTGGTCAATCGTTATTTGGACCTCAAAGCACGGCACGCTATCTAGAAGTGATCCTAGTAACATCCGGCGATCTCACAATCCCCGCGCTTCGCGCGGGGATTGTGAGATCGCCGGATGTTACTAGGATCACTTCCAGGAGTCCTCCCGAAAGCGAGAGGCGGGATTACAGGCAATCATGTATCGCCAGCTCCTGGCCCACGCAGATGCGCCATCGAGCCATATCGGGCCAGCAGCCGGGCATATTCGTCAGGATCGTAAAAGCGGCACTGCCCGCGGGTGAAAGCCTTGGCCACTTCGACACAGAAGCGGGCGGCCTGCTCGCAGTCGTTGACTTGCGTCGCGCCGCTGGCTGAGCCGGGCACCACCGCCTCGGAAGTGAGCGCGACACCCACCACCGGGGCCGTCGTCGCCGTGGCGGGCTGCAGAATGCTGTTGACGTGATAGACGCCGTTGCCATACGGGGTGATGTCCTGGGTGGTGAGAGGCAGCACCGCCGGCGGCGCGCCCGTCGTCCAGGTCATCAGGTTGAGCAAATCCTCGCTCACCCGCAGAATGTAACCATCCTTGACCGTCGGAGAAATGGCGAAACCGCGGTGATTGATGACCCGGTTGCCACGGGTCGTGTCGACGGCGAGAATCGCCTCCATCTCCGGGTGGACTTCGTGGGCGTTCATGACGTCCATCGGCACCGGGGCGTCCATAAATGGGACCGGGTCGTGGGGAACCACTGGGGCCGTTGGACAGATGTGGGTGGCGAAGCGCACCCGCCCGGGCAGGACATCCCCGCGGGCCGCGGCATCGGCGAGTTTGAGCGCAGCCGCCAGGGCGACCAGCGCGCCGTCTCCGTCCGATACCAGGCCGATCTGATGTGGGCGGGCCCCGATCCCGCCCAGGCGGCCAATGATGCCGAGGGTCGGCCCGCTCCCCTCGCCCGGGATGCTGCCCGTGACAAAGTCGGTCGCGCCGTGTTCAGAAGCCACGCGCGTGACCCTGGCATCCGCAATCCCCCGCCCACGCAGCACCGCG
>JAGOCU010000075.1:4607-8411 GCA_017998555.1 Thermoflexales bacterium | reverse complement strand
TGGCAATCGGGCGGGGGAAGGCGGTCAGATTCCGCCCCAGCCGAGCGATGCCCAGACCCGCCATCAAGAGCCCCGAGACCAGGAAGAGCCCCGACAGCACGCGCAGCGCAATCTGAATCGCGCCGGCACTGGGCGGGCCGGCCCAAATCAACGCGGCGATGGCGCCAGCCGGGATGAAGATGAACTGGGCGACCACCCACCAACCGCCTTTCTCGGCGAATGTACGTTTGTCTGTCATGTTGACTCCTGTGGATGACGATTCTATCCGGTTCGACCGTATGATTGCGATATGTCCGCCCGGATCTCGTTTCGCGGCCTGCTCCGGGTCGCGCTCGCGCTGCCGACCGTTGCGCTTGCGCACGCCGCCGGCTTCGCATTCGCCCACATTGCCCAACGGGCGCAGGTCAGCGGCAATCCCTTTTTCGCGGGTGTCGACCCTCAGGCGATCTTCCCCGCCTACGCCGCAACCGTGCGCGCCGCGCTGAATGGCGACCTGGGAGCGCTGCCAGGCGCAACCGGGCGCGCCCTCGGCCCTGAGCTCGCCCAGGCCACCCTTGCGAGTCTTGCGCTGTTGCTGGCCGCCTTCGCGGTGAGCGCCATTGCCGGCATCTGGCTGGGCCGGCGCAACGTGCGCGCGGATCCGCCAGCGGTCCGCGCCCGGCTGGTGGGACCGGCCAGCGTCGGAGTTGCGCTACCCGCCTTCTATGTTGGCGCCGCCCTGATTGCCGGGGCGATACTCCTGGCCTCACAAACGGACCGCGCCATTGTCGTGCCGACCGTCGGTCTCAATCTGGGCTGGCCCATGCTGCTGCCCATTGCCGCTCTGGCGTTGCGACCCACCCTGCAACTCGCGCTTTTCAGCGCCGGGTTGTTGGCGGCTGAAGCGGGCAAACCCTATGCCCGGGCCGCGCGCAGCCTGGGCTTTGACTGGCGCACGCTGCAAGGGCGTCTGCTCTTCCGGAACACGCTGCTGCCCATTGCGGCCTTTTTGGCGGCAAGTTTCCGGGTCATCGTCGCCGAACTCGTCGTTGTCGAATGGCTGTTTGAATGGCCCGGCATCGGCCGCCTGCTGGCCCTGGCGCTGGTGCCGGCGCGTTTCTCGACCGCGGCCGGACAGACCACGTTCTTTCTTCACCCTCCCCTGCTGGCGGGTCTGTTTGCCATCCTGGCCGGCCTGTTTGTCACCGTGGACGCGATCAGCGCGCTGGCCTCGCAGCGCCTCGATCCGCGGACGCAGAGCGGGACGGAAAGGCCGTGAAATCAGGACGAAACGTTCCTCTGACGGTCGGGGCGATCCTGTGCGCGCTCAGTCTGGCCGTTGCCGTTTTCGGCCCGCTCGTCGCGCCGCGGGATCCGCTCGAGTTCAACTATGTTGCCTTTTCGGGCGACACGCCGATCAGCCCGCCGTTTCCGCCCTTTACCGCCGCTGAATTCCCACTCGGAAGCGACGCCTTTGGCCGCGACATCCTGAGCCAGCTCTTGTGGGCAGTGCGGCCCACGCTGGCGCTTGCCGGCCTGGTTGCCGCGGTACGCCTCAGCCTCGGCGCGCTGGCCGGCCTCATCGCGGGCTGGCGAACTGACGGTCCGGGCCGCCTGGCGAACGGCGCGATCAGCGCCGCGCTCAGCCTGCCCACCCTGCTTGTTTCGCTGGCCGCCATCGCCGCGCTGGGCGGCCGTCTGGGCGCGGGCGCCTTCATCATCGGACTGTGCCTGACGGGCTGGGCCGAGACGGCCCGGCTCTTTCGCGAGGAGACCCGGATTGTAAGGACCCAGACATACGTCGAAGCTGCCCGGGCAAGCGGTCTGAGCGAGTGGCAAATTGCCCTTCGGCATGGCCTGCGCCAGCTCACCCCGCTGGCCTGGCAGACTTTCACGTTCGAGATTTCGGGGACGTTGTTGGCCATCGCCGCCCTGGGATTTCTCGGCTACTACGTCGGCGGCGTGAACTGGATCATGGTCGGCGACTTCACCGCCCGGCGCATCAGCGGCTGGCCGGAACTCGGGCAAATGCTCGGCGTCGCCGCCGCCTCCGAACTTCGCGCAACACCCTGGCCCATGTTGATCACGGGTGGTCTTGTTACGTTGATCATTTTGGGCTTCAACCTGTTGGGTGAGGGGCTGCGCCGGCGCGCCGATGCGTTGCGGCGTCAGAACACGGCCGTCGCCGCGTTCCTCGAAACCCAACTGCTCGAGCGCCTGCGCCGGCAGACGCTCGATGAAGCCGCGCGGCGGCGCGTGCGTCTCCGCGCAGGAATCGCGGCCGGACTCGTCCTTGCGCTGGTCGCCGGCGCGCTGGCGCTCGAGGCCAGCCGGGACAGCCAGCGCCTCGTTGCGCTGCCCATCCCGGGCGGGCACATCTGGTCTGGCGACCGCCATGACGCGTCCGGCACGCTCGCCAGCGCCGCGCTGGCGCCCGCGGGCGGCACTCCCCAACGGATCCAAATCGATTCGTCCCCCCTCGCGGGCTCTCCGGCAATTGCCGCGGATGGAACGCTGATCCTGGCGAGCGCGGCCGGGCGGGTGACCGCCATCGAGCCTTCGGGCGCGGTCAGATGGCAGGTTGCTCTAGATCGTGGGAGTGTGGGCGGGCCCGGGCTGAGCCAGGCCGGTTTGATTTTGGTCCTCGGCGACGACGGCGGCGTCACGGCCCTCGCGAGCAACGGCGCCGTGCGCTGGCGTTTCAATCCCCCGGCGTCGCGCGCGCCGCTGGGGCCGGGCATCGTCAGCGGCGATGGCGCGTTCTACTATGCGACCGACGGCGAACTCCATGCGATTGCCGGCGGCCGGCAGCTCTGGCGGGCGCCCATCCCCTATTCAATCCTGTCGCCCACGCCGCGCTTGAGCGCGGATTCGCAGATCGTGTTCTTCAAGGATGTCGCATTCGATGCGGCCACGGGCCGCCCGCTGATTCCCGAATCTGCGGAGTATCTCGATCAGTTTTTGGTCGGTCCGGATGGCAGGAACTGGCTGATCTCCGACAAAACCTTGAGCGAGTTCAGGGCGGCGGACGGCACGTTGTCGTTCCTGCCGAGATCGCGGATGAATTACGGCCGCCAATATCCGATCGCCATCCAGGACGCCGGCTTCACCAATCGCGGCCGGCTGTGGCTGTCGATTGGCAACCCAAGCAACAGCACCCGCACCATCGTCTGGATCGATCCCGACACGGGCGCCGTGAACGGCTCAGCCAGTCTGCCGTATCGCGCCGGAAAGGTCGTCGCAGTCGATGCCGCCGGGACCCTGATCCTGTGCGGGCTGCGCCAGGGAACGGCCGAGTGCGCCGGGTTGCGCCCGGGCGCGCCGGAGCCGGACTGGCGGGTGGAACTGGGCGAGTTCAACCCGATCGGCGCCGCGCTGGCCGAGGGGATTCTGTATGTGGCCGGCAGCGACGGGGGCCTGCGAGTGGTCAGAGAATCACGCTGAGAAGTTGTATAATCTCGTCTCCGGTCCCCTAGCTCAGTTGGTTAGAGCGCACGGTTCACATCCGTGAGGTCACAGGTTCGAGCCCTGTGGGGACCATATGCGGCGCGGTGGACCCGCGCCGCGTTTGTTTTTCAGGATGGATGCGCAACTCCAGATCCCTGGATGGACGGCGGCGATATGGCTGGCCGGCATCGTCGCCATCCTGCTCGTCCGCCGCGCCGACCACGGGCGCTGGCTGATCCGACTGGACGCCTCAAGCCTGGGCGCCACGCTGCGCGAAGTCGTCGTCTTTCTGTATTGCGTCGCGGCGCCCGCTCTTCTGCTGATCGCCGGCATCATCAGTCGTGACGACCTCGGCGTGCCAGCCTGGCAGACCCTGAC
>JAGOCU010000075.1:0-4507 GCA_017998555.1 Thermoflexales bacterium | reverse complement strand
TATGCCTATCTGGATGTTCCGCCAGTGGTCTATCGCGACTTGCTGGCCGCCGAGTCGGCCGGCCGTTACTTCGCCTGGTACATCAAGACCACGTTTGAATGCCAGCCCGTGGAGTAACGCATGCCCAACGTCGCCGCCATCGCCACTTTCGCAAGCAGCCTGACCGCCAATGTCGAGCGGGTCATCGTCGGCAAGCGCAGCGCCATTGAACTGATGGCGGTTGCCCTGTTGTGCGATGGGCACGTGCTGCTCGAGGACGTGCCCGGGGTGGGCAAGACCATGCTCGCCCGCGCCGTCGCGGCCAGCATCGGCGGATCGTTCAAACGCCTGCAATGCACCCCGGATCTGTTGCCCAACGATGTCACCGGCGTGTCGGTCTTCAATCAGGCCAGCGGTGATTTTGTCTTCAGGCCGGGCCCGGTCTTTGTCAATGTCCTCCTCGCGGACGAGATCAACCGGGCCACACCCCGCACCCAGGCGGCCCTGCTCGAGGCCATGCAGGAGCGGCAGGTCACGATCGACGGCGAGACCCGGCCCCTGCCCCGTCCTTTCCTCGTTTTGGCGACCGAAAACCCGGTTGAGTTTGAGGGCACCTTCCCCCTGCCCGAAGCCCAGTTGGACCGCTTCCTGATGCGGATTGGGCTCGGGTATCCCTCGCAGGCCGACGAGAAGAGGCTCCTGACGGCGCTGCGACGCGAGCATCCGATCAACGACATCGGCGCGGTGTCCGACAGCGCGGCACTCATCTCCGCCCAGCGCGATGTGTGGGAAGTCCATATCGACGAATCGCTCGAGGACTACATCGTGCGCCTGACAACGGCGACGCGCCTGCACCCTGACCTGGCCCTGGGCGCCAGTCCACGGGCCAGCCTGGCCCTGTTCCGCGCCTCACAGGCCCTGGCGGCAGCGCGTGGGCGGGATCATGTGCTGCCGGACGACATCAAGCTGCTTGTCCCGCATGTGCTGCCGCACCGCCTCATCGTCAAGCCCGAGGCCGAGTTGCGCGGCCGAAATGCGCGCGGCGTGGTGGCCCAAATCCTGGAGACGACCGAGCTCACGCTGTAGACACCCCGCATGCGCACCTTACTGCCGCTGCTGGTTGCGCTCATCGCGATCGCCGCGTTTTTTCGCGACGACGCGCTGTTGACCCTGGTCTACTTCCTGGTGGCGGCGGGCGTGCTCAGCATCCTCTGGACGCGGCGCGCGCTGCGTAACGTGCAGGTGGGGCGGATCATCGACGCGCGCGCCTTTGTGGGCGACCGGGTCCCGATGCGAGTCCAACTGCGCAACACCGGCATGCTGCCGGTACCGTGGATCCACGTGCAGGACAGCCTGCCCTCGGAAGTCATCTTCAGCCGGCCCACCCGCTCGGCGTTCTGGATGGGCCCAAAGACCACCACAGAATTCAGCGCCGAGCTGCAGCCCAGCAAACGCGGCTACTACCCCCTGGGGCCGATCACCACCCGCGGCGGCGATCTGTTTGGGCTGATCGGCGATATCTCGCTCGGGTCGCCCATCCAGTACCTCACGGTCTTTCCGCGGATTGTCCCGCTGGCCGCGCTTGGGCTGCCATCGCGATCGCCACTCGGCACGCTGCGCCACACCCAGCCCATTTTCGAAGACCCGACCCGCCCGCGCGGAAAGCGCGAGTATGCCAGCGGCGATTCGCTCAAACGGGTGGATTGGAAGGCAAGCGCGGCGACCGGAAAGCTGCAGACCCGCGTCTACGAGCCTTCTGTCTCGCTTGAGACCGTTATCGCGCTCGATCTTCGGATCGACAGTTATCCGGAAAAGGCGGTCTATGACAGCAGCGAACTGGCCGTCGTTGCCGCGGCGTCGATTGCCAACTGGGTGGTCGCCCACGGCCAGCCGATTGGGCTGCTGACGAATGGCATTGACCCGGCGGCGGGCCGCCAGGAGGCGCATGGCCTGCTCGCGCGCAAAGGCCGCGGGCATCTGATGACACTGCTCGAGACGCTGGGCCGGGCGCAATTGGCGGCCGGCCGGGAGCTCGCCCAGACCCGCCCGCTCGAGCGCCTGCTCGAAGAGGACGGGCCGCGGCTGAGCTGGGGAATGACATTGGCCGTGATCACCGGCCGGGCCGACAGTTCGATCTCGGAACGGTTGAAGCCACTGGCGCGGGCGGGGGTGAACTGCGTGCTGATCCTGGCCGCGCCGATACCCGACATCGCCCTGCAGGCGTTGCAGGCCCAGGGCCGCCGCTATCGCTTTGAGGTCTGGCAGGCGGTCGACCGGAGCCGTCTGTTTGAGGAGCGTCCATGAAGCGCGCGATCGAGCCGTTTGTGGCGTTCAATCACCTGCTCATCGCCGGGCTGGCAGCCTGCGTGTCGGCGACGGCCCTTGACCTTTTCGGGCAGTTTCAACGCGGCGCGGACGAGGGTTACATCGTACCGTTGTGTTTTGTGGCGGGCGCGCTGGCGGCGACCATCACCCGCCTGGTCCGGCCGCATGACGCCCTGACCCCGAGCTGGTTCGGCCAGCGCCTGCCCGAGCTCATCGGGCTGGCCATCGTGACCCGCCTGGCCGGCCTGCTCTGGCATCTGGGCGGCGACTTTCGAGCGGAGTCCGAGCTGTTCAGCCGGGATCCGGCCGCATGGCTCGTGGGCGCGGGGTTCATCTGGGCGTATCTGGCGGTCTTCATCGGCTGGTTCATCAGCGCGACCCTGGCCGGCCGATTCGCCGCGCTCGAACCCGAAGAACGTCTCCTCCGCCTGGAGCAGGAAGGCAGCGTGCAAATCGATCGCACGTCCACCCGCGACGAAATCGTCAACGCCGTGCTGGGCCTGGCGATGGTGGTGGTGGTATTCACAACGCTGGTCAGGGTCATTACCGGCGGCGCCCTGGGCGGCGTGTGGCGTATCGTGCTTAGCTTTGCCCTCGTGCTGGGTTTGCTCAGCCAGTCGCGGCTGGCCCTGCTGCGCCTGATCTGGGCCCGCGAACGGGTCGACGCAAAGCCCGGACTGAGCCGGCGCTGGGCGGCGCTGACGGCGGCATTTCTGGGAGCCCTGGCGGTCCTGGTCCTGCCCCTGTCGACCGGCTATGCCCGTGATCTTCTGCGTTTCCTCAACCTCGCGCTGAGTATCCTGATCTATGTGCTGTCGGTGCTGTCCTGGCTCCTGATTGGGACGGTCGCCGGGCTGGTGGCCGCATTGATGTCGCTGTTTAGCCTGGGCAGCGCGCCCGTTTCCGCTGGCGCGCCCCCGGCATTCCAGAATCGGGAAATCGTCGATGTCGCGGCGACACCGCCCGACCTGCGCCCGCTCTTCTTCGCCCTGCTCGGCATCGGGGCCCTGTACTTCGCGGGGCGCCGGGTGTGGACTTATCGACGCGAAATTGCGGCCTGGTTGTCGCGGGCCAGACTGGGCGCCCGGATTGTCGAGCTGGCGCGCTGGATGGCGGCCTGGTTGCGCGGCGCGCAAAAGACGATCCGGACTGCGCTCGGAAACGCGCGGGGCGGGCCGACCCTGACCGATCGCCTGCCCCACCTCAACCCTGGACTGCGGTCGGTCGGGCGCCTGTCACCTCGGGAACGGGTGCTGTTCTTCTACCGGGCCCTGCTGCGCCGGGCAGCCGAAGGCGGCTTGCCTCGCAGCCCCGGTCTGACGCCAGACGAATACGCGGCCCGCATCCGGCCCGGGATCGACCCGGAAGCAGTCCCGCCCGTCGACGCCCTGACCGACGCGTATTTGACGGCCCGGTATAGCCGGCAGGACGTTGGCGTGGAAGACGCCGCGCATGCCCGGACCTGGTGGGAACGGGCCCGCGACGCCTTGCGCCGACACCGGCAGGTGGGCTAAGATTCGGCCATGTCAACATCAAAGACGCGGCCAAAACTGATTCTGATCGACGGGCATTCGCTGGCCTATCGCGCCTACTTCGCGATGGTCAATACGCCCTTGTCGATCGAGAACGCCAGCGGCGAAAAGGAAATGACCGGGGCGGTGTTCGCGTTCGCCAATATGCTGCTCAAGGTCTGGAACCAGGAGCAGCCCACCCACCTGGCCGTCGCCTTTGACGTGGGCCGCACCTTTCGCGACGACTTGTATGACAAGTACAAGGGCACCCGCGAAAAGATGCCCGAAGAGCTCGTCGTCCAGCTCAAGCGCATCCAGCAAGTCGTGGACGCGCTCAGCGTGCCGATTTTTACCGCCGAGGGATACGAGGCCGATGACGTGCTTGGGACACTCGCCCGCCGCGCGTCCGGCGAGGGGATGGACGTCGTCATCGTCACCGGCGACCGCGACGCGCTGCAACTGGTCTCGCCAAACGTCAAGGTCCTGACCTCGCGTCAGCGCTTCGATGACACCATCGTCTACGACGAAGCCGGGGTGCTCGAAAAGTATGGCGTCACACCCGCCCAGTTGATCGATTACAAGGCCTTGCTTGGCGATACCAGCGACAACGTGCCAGGCGTGTCGGGGATCGGCGAGAAGACCGCCCAGGCCCTGATCCAGCAGTTTGGCACGCTCGACGCGATGTATCAGAA
>JAGOCU010000074.1 GCA_017998555.1 Thermoflexales bacterium | reverse complement strand
GCGAGCGCGGATGGGGTCTTGATCGCCACGCCGGAATACAACTTCAGTGTGCCGGGCGTGCTCAAGAACGCCCTGGATTGGGCTTCTCGACCGCCTCGCGAGCAGCCCTTCGTCGGCAAGCCAGTGGCGATCATGAGCGCGGGCGGGCGTTTTGGCGGCCTGCGCGCCCAGCTTCAACTGCGCCAAGTCGGGCATGGCATGGGGATGTTGATCCTGTCCCGGCCCGAGGTCATTGTCGATAAGGCGGTCGAGAAGTTCGACCCCAACGGGAATCTGACCGATACTGGCGTCCGCGATCAGGTCCAGGGCCTGGTTCAGGCGCTCGGCGCCTGGGCCCAGCGCCTGGCTTAGGACCGCTAACAAAACCAATTTCCGATACGATATCCCCCGGCTTCGCCGGGGGATATCGTATCGGAATAATGGTTCTGTTAGGAGTTCTTAGTCTGATCCGACGAACCTGTTCGGAAGCGGCATGCCCGCTGGAGACACTCATGGAAGAACAAAACACAGACGTGCAGGACGATTACCGCATCCCGGCCGGGGCCTCGATCGGCCACGTGCACCTCAAGGTTGCGAACATCCCGCGGGCGTTGGATTTTTACGTGGGCCTTTTGGGCTTTGATCTGCTGATGACCGACCATGCCAGCGTGGCCTTCGTCTCGGCCGGCGGCTATCACCACCACATCGGCCTGAACACCTGGGAAAGCGCCGGCGGTTCACCGCCGCCAAAGCGCGCGACGGGGCTGTACCACATCGCCGTGCTTTATCCCGAGCGCAAGGATTTGGCGATTGCCGTCAAGCGCCTGATCGACCACGGTTGGGCGATCGGCGGCGCCTCTGACCACGGCGTGAGTGAGGCCATCTACCTGAATGATCCGGACGAAAACGGCATCGAGCTGTACTGGGATCGCCCGCGCAACCAGTGGCCCAAGACCGACGACGGCCAATTGACGATGTACACTCGGCGCCTCGACTTCGCCGGGCTGCTGGCCCTGGCGAGCTAACGTCTGTTCTTTCCGGAAATGATATCCCCCGGCTCCGCCGGGGGATATCATTTCCGAAATCGTTTCAAATGAAAATCACCCACATCGACATCTGGTCGGACTTCGTCTGACCGTACTGCTTCCTCGTCTCCTCCAGTTTGGAGAAGCTCAAGACCACCCATCCGATCACGTTGCGCTGGCGCTCGTATGAGCTGCGCCCGGCTGGTTCGCCACCGATGCCGCCTGAATATCGCAAGCGCATCGAGGCTTCCCGGCCTGCGTTCGCCGCCCGGGTCAAACAGGACACCGGACTGACCATCAACGCCGGCCCCTTCGGCATCAACTCGCGCCCAGCCCTGCTGCTTGAAAAGGCGGCTGAGGCCGCGGGTAAGGGCGAGGCCCTGCACGAGCGCCTTCAGAACGCCTATTGGCTCGAGGGCAAAGACATCTCCGATCCGGCCGTCCTCGGCGCGTTATGGGAGTCGGCCGGGTTGCCCCAGGCCGACATCGGGGCCGTCCTCGCTGATCCCGCCTGGGGCGAAGCCGTTGACGCCGACATCGCCCTGGCCCAGGACTACAACCTGAGCGGCGTGCCCGCCCTGGTCCTCAACGACCAGTATCTGGTCGTGGGCGCGCAGCCCTATGCCTATCTCAAGCAGGCGATCGAACAAGTCGCTTCTGAGAGCGAGCCCACCGATCGCTGACTTCGCAAGAGACCGTGTGCGAGATCACCATGCCCGCGCTTCGCGCGGGCATGGTGATCTCGCCGCGTTTTGGGGATCGATTCTGGCGGTTTTCTATCGCCGCGGCTGTGTTTCGGGCCGGGCAGTCGACGGCATGAGCAGATCCAGCTCGGCCAGGGCCTTCTGCTGAGCCGTCCACATCGACGTCTTGCTCGCCCGCGCCTCATGGTCATAGCCCAGCAGGTGCAGCGTGCCATGGATGGTGAGCAGTGATAGCTCGGCTTCAAACGAATGGCCGGCCGCCTTGGCCTGGGCGGCGCAATGATCAAGCGAAATCACCACATCCCCGAGATAGCGAATTTCCTCGTCGGTCAGCGTGAGCTGGGCCGGCGAGAGCGCGCCATCCTCCCAGCCCGCCCCGCCAAATGAGAGCACATCGGTGGCCTTGTCGATGTGGCGATAGCGCAGGTTCAACGCCTGCAGCTCGGCGTCATCGGTGAGCCGCACCGTGAGGGTGTATGCGCCGGGCACGGGCACATGCCCATCGAGCTTGCGCAGGCCGGTGGCAAACGCCGCGCGAGCGGCCCGCCGGACCTGGGTGATCCGCCCGGTAGCGGCCTGCCCGCGCTGAGACTTGACAGAAACGGTGAGGCGAGTGGGTGTTGTCATGTTGTTTGGCCCGGGCTTCAGACCTGGTCACGGCTGCCGACCAGCGGCAGAATCGGCTCGGCAGGCGCAGAGGGCGCCGGGCTGAGTTGCGGATATTCGATGCGTGGATGATACGCCCCGCGCAAGGTCTCAACGAAGGACTGCGCGGCGAGTTCGAGGTCGCGCAAAGTCAGACCGCTGCCGTCCAACTGATGATCGGCCACCCGTTCGGCGATGACCTTGCGGACAATCTGTTCCATCTCTTCGGGTCGCGCCGGCCGAAGCGCCCGGACGGTGGCCTCGCTGGCGTCGGCCAGCATCACCAAAGCGGTTTCACGCCGTCTCGGGGTCGGACCCGGGTAACGATACGGCGTCTCATCAACGGGCGTCGGGCTCGCATTCTGGGCCCGGACGTAGGCCGATCGGGTCACCATCGAACCCTGATGCTCGGCAATGAAGGCGGCGATCGCGCTCGGCAAACGATATTCACGGGCCATGCGCATGCCGTCCACGATGTGGTTATGCAGGATGCGGGCGCTGGTCAGCGGGTCGATATCGACGTGAGGATTCTTGTCGCGATCGAGCTGATTCTCGATAAAGAAATACGGGTGAGCGGTCTTCCCGATATCGTGATAGTAGGCGCCCACCCGGGTGAGCAACGCGTCAGCGCCTATCCGGTCGGCGGCGTGTTCGGCCAGGTTGGCGACCAGGAGGCTGTGATGATAGGTTCCCGGCGCGCGGCTCAACATTTGTTTGAGCAACGGATGCGACGGGCGGGCCAGCTCGTTCATCTGGATGGCGCTGGGCAGATCGAACACGACCCCGACCAGATACAGAATGGCCAGCGACAGCGCGGCAGAAATGATGCTGCTGGCAAACGCCCCAACGACATACAGCGCGACCTGGCCCAGATCCGTGGCCAGATATCCAATCGCATGAAACGCAATGATGACGCACAGTTGGGCGAGAAAGGCCCAGAGGCCGGCCCGCACAAAATCGCTCACCCGCTCGGATCGGCGGATGCTCAGAACGGCCACGATGCCGCCGCAGACATACAGCGCGGCAAATTCGATCGGGCGCTCGAGCGCGATCCCGATGAGGCTGCCGGCCGCGGCGGCCGTCACCACCCCGACCAGGGTGCCCGACCAGGCGCCGACAACGATTCCAAGGGCGACCATGGGGGCGAGATAGGGAATGAAACCCCGGCCGGGCAGCAACAGGCGGCCCAGCACGATTGCGACCATGATCAGCAAGGCGCTGAGGACCGTTTCGCGCAACGGCCGCTCCTGCAGATCGTGATCTTCGCCGTGGCGCTGGCGCCACATCGCCAGCCCAATCGCCCCCGTCGTCAGGGCGCTGAGGGCCAGGGCATTGATGATATCCGCCCAGGTGATGGTCGGCCGGCGCAGATTCAGCTTGTCCAACGTCTCAACGTCGGCCAGGCTGATGACCTGGCCGCTCCGAAGGATGATCTGATTCGATTCGTAGACGGTCTGAACCGGTGTCACCGCGGTTCGGGCATTCCGTTTGGCGGCCTCGGTCGCGGCGGCGTCAAAGCTCACGTTGGGCGCGAGCAATGCCGAGGCGATCGCGGTGATGATCGCGGCCTCATCTGTGGAGAAACTCAGGCTGATCTGGCTGGGCAGCCGCGCGCGCGCGACGTCGATGGCATCCGGGCGAAGCAGGTCGCGCAGATTCTGGTCGAGCAGCACGATGGTCTGGGCGTCCATCCGCGTCCAGGCGGCATCCGACGGGCGCAGAATCGAGCGGGCGGAAGCCTCGTCGATTTTGAGCAGGGGCAGCGCCACGAGCTGCCGAATCTTGTCGGTCTCGCTCAAGTCAGTGGAGCCGCGAATGCGGGCGATCCGATCGAGGGTCTCGCGCGCGGTCGCAAGCTGTTTGCGGGCCACTTGCGCGTCGAGAGACGAGTAGATGGGGGCGACGTTGGCCTCGGCGGCATCGCGCAGGTTGCGGGTCAGCAGATCGGAAGTGATCGTTACCTTGCTCGGGGCCCGAATGTCGCGCGGCGCGACCATGCCCGCCTCCAGGGTCGCCCCGCTGCCAATAAAGAAGCGCGTCAATTGCGCCAGGGTGATGCCCAAAAAGGCGCCCAGCCCGACCGCGACGAGGGCCAGGGTCCGTGCGCGACCGGTGAACGACAATTTGGGCAGGATCACCAGTGTATTACTTCAACAGGTCTCGGACAACCTCATTCACCAGTTTGCCGTCCGCGCTGTCTTTGACTTTGGGCAGGAGGGCCTTCATCACTTCGCCCTGCTGTTTGGGCGACTTGGCGCCGACCTCGGCGATGACCTGGCGGGCGATCTCGGCGATCTGCTCGCGCGACATCTGGGCCGGCAAATAGGCTCGGAGCAGGCCAAGCTCGGTCGTCTGTTGCGCAACGAGGTCCTCGCGGCCGGCATTCTTCGCCTCGAGCAGGGATTCTTCGTGTTGTTTGATCTCCCGGCGAATCAGCGCCAGGATATCGGCGTCGGAAAGCACGCCGGCGCGGGCGTCGACGCGGGCCTCAATCTCCTCATTCTTGATCGCGGCGTTGATGAGGCTGAGGACCATCTTGCGGGTGGCGTCCCCGCTGCGAAAGGCGTCCTTCAGGTCGGACAAGATCTTCGATTTCAAGTGCGTATCCATAGGATTGGGGAGTTTACAGCATGAGGCCGGGGGCCATTCCGAATACATGTGGCGAGGTCACCCTCCCCGCGCTTCGCGCGGGGAGGGTGACCTCGCCACATGTATTCCGGATGACTTCCAGAAAAAGACAAACGCGCCCGGGCGATGCCCGGGCGCGTCTATTTTCCGGCAGAGCCAGTTACGGCATGTCGGGATTCAGGAGGCGGGCGCTCTGGCGACGGCTCTTGCGGAGCTTGGCCGCGCGCTTGCGCTTGTCAACGATGCTCGGCTTTTCGAAAAAACGGCGCGCACGAACCTCCGCGAGAACGCGGTCGCCCTGCACCATCTTGCTGAACCGCCGAATCGCGGACTCAAAGGTCTCGTCGTCTTCGACGATAACACGGGTTGCCACTTAAAAAATCACCCACTTCGCTGCCGATATGTCGGTAAGCAGCCGGCCAGCAGTATACCCTGCTTGCCGGGCGGTTCGAGCTCCGCGCGGATCTGTGTCATGAAAGCGCAATCCCCCTGCTTCGCAGGGGGATTGCGCTTTCGGAACTGGAATTGCGCTAGGCAACTGCCGCGCCCGTCTCGAGCCGGATGCCGGGGCCCATCGTGGCGGCCACGGTGATGCGCCGGATGTAGTTGCCCTTGGCGGCGGAAGGCTTGGCCTTGCGGATCGCATCCAAAAAGGCATCCAGATTCTCAGCCAGCTTGTCCGGCGGAAAGCTCACCTTGCCGACCGGGACATGGATGTTGCCCGTCTTGTCGAGGCGGAACTCGACGCGGCCGGCCCGGGCTTCTTTCAGCACCCGGGGCAGTTCGGCCGCCGGAGCGACCGTGCCGGCCTTGGGGTTCGGCATCAAGCCGCGCGGGCCAAGGATGCGGGCGACGCGTCCGACCTTGCCCATCACATCGGGGGTGGCGATCGCCACGTCGAAGTCGGTCCAGCCGCCCTGGATCTTGGCGATCCACTCATCGGTGTCCGCGACAAAATCAGCCCCGGCTTCGCGGGCGAGACGCGCGCCATCACCCTGGCAGAACACCAGGATGCGGACGGTCTTGCCCAGGCCATTCGGCATGACGACCACGCCGCGGACCTGCTGATCGGCCTGGCGCGGATCCACGCCCAGCCGAACATGGCACTCGACCGTGCCGTCGAACTTGCTGATGCTCGTTTCCTTGACCAGCGCCACCGCCTCGGGGACGGTGTAGTACTTCATGCGGTCCACTTTCGCCGCCGCTGCCTTGTATTTCTTGCCTGACTTTGCCACTTGTGTTCTCCTTGTGGTGATAACGGGCGGGAGCCCTCCCACGTAATGCGTTATGCGCCTCGGGCGCAACGCGAAGACTACTCAATCACGTCGATGCCCATGCTGCGGGCGGAACCTTCAACCTGCTTCATCGCGCCGGCCATATCGATCGCGTTCAGGTCCTTCATCTTCAGCTCGGCGATCTCCTTGACCTTGGCCCGGGTGATCTTGCCGACCTTGTTGCGGTTCGGCACGCCAGAGCCCTTCTCCACGCCGGCCGCCTTGCGAATGAGCTGGGCGGTGGGCGGGGTGCCCAGGCTGAACGTGAACGAGTTGTCTGTGAAGACGGTGATGGTCGCCGGGATGATGTTCCCGACCTGCTGGGCCGTGCGCGCGTTGTATTCCTTGCAGAACATCATCAGGTTGATGCCGTGCGGCGCGAGCGACGGACCAATCGGGGGCGCAGGGGTGGCCTTGCCCGCCTCGATATTGATCTTGACCGTGGATTTGACTTTCTTTGCCATTTTTCTCCTCGTGGTGATAACGGGCGAAACGCCCTCCCACATCCTTTATTGCCGGGCGGATGCCGCGGCACCATAGAGCGCCCAACAAAACCATCTCCGAACAATGGTTCTGCCGGGTATTCTTAACCCATTCGTTCGACCTGCAGGAAGTCGAGCTCGACCGGTGTTTCGCGGCCGAAGAACGACACCAGCACGGTGACCTTGGCCCGCTCGGTGTCGATCTTGTCGACCACCGCCGGGAAATCGGCGAAAGGACCATCTGTGATACGCACGCGCTGACCCGGTTTGAAGTTGACCCGCAGCTTGGGCGCCTCGGCTTCCATCCGCTTGACGATCTGGGTCACTTCCTGCGGGCTGAGCGGGGAGGGGCGATTGCCCATGCCCACAAAGCGGGTCACGCCTGGCGTATTGCGGACCACAAACCAGGCCTCTTCGCTCATCGACATTTTGACGATGATGTAGCCTGGGAACACCCGCTTCTCGACGGTGCGACGGCGGCCATCCTTGACCTCCATCTCTTCCTCGGTCGGCACGACAACGTCGACGATCTTGCCAGCCATACCCATCGTGTCGATGCGCTGTTCGAGGCTGTGCTTGACCTTGTTCTCGTAGCCCGAGTAGCAGTGCACGGCGTACCACTGAAACTCTTCTTCCTCGGGCGCGGTCTCGGTCCTCTCCGGGCGCGCGGCAGGCGCCAGATAGCCGCTGCCATCGCCGAGGTCCTCGACACCGGCATTGCGCTTGCGCCCGCTGCCCTTGGGCTTGCGGGGCTCTTTCTTGGGGGCTTCGCCGACGACGGGGCCGGTGATTTCACCCTCGCCAATCACATCCGGGGCGGGGCCGGCCAAGGCGGCAGCCGCGTCAGCGGCGTCAGTCGAGACAACGGCGGCCTCAGCGGCGATCTCGCCCACCGGCGCCTCGGCATCGTCGACGGGCGGCTTGAGCAGCGCATCCAGCGATACGGGCGCCTCGACCGGCAATTGATCGGCCGTGCCAAAAAAGGCCAGGGCCTGCGCGGTCTCGTCCGCGGGTTTGCCCGCTGGCGGCTGATTTTCGATCGGGTCCACTGGCACCCCCTGCTTAGCGCCGTTCGCGCCCAGCGAAGACGACGACGATGATGATGCCAACGACGATGGAGATCGCGACGGCGACCGCCACCAGATCCGGGGTCGCGCGGAGAATGCCGATAAAGAGGTTCTCAAACGCAAAGTCGAATGCGCCCAGAACCAGCGACATCGCCAGCGTCACCGCCAGCACAATCGTGGTGAGGTTGCGCGTATCCAACCGGGTCGGCCATTTGACCTTGCGCAACTCGCCGATCGTGTCCCGGAAGTAATCCCGGACCGATACCAGCCCATTGCTCAGCGCCGATGGTTTCTTTTCCGCAATTTCTGTATTCGCCATTTCAGTTTAGACGGACAACGGAGGAGAGAGCCAATATCGGGCCGTATCTGCCCTGATCTCGACCCCGTCCTCCGCTTTTACAAGCAGGACAGGCAGGAATTGAACCCGCAGCCTATCGTTTTGGAGACGATTGCTCTGCCAATTGAGCTACTGTCCTAAAGACTCGCAGCGAGGTTTTTTCTGGCGCGACATCCGTCGGCTTCGCCGACGGATGTCGCGCCAGAACCAATCCCGCTCGAGTTACATAACAGTTATTCCTTGACCTTGACGATTGTACCAGCACCGACGGTGAGGCCGCC
>JAGOCU010000073.1:4652-8519 GCA_017998555.1 Thermoflexales bacterium | reverse complement strand
TCGATGTCGGCCTGCGACAGCACAGGGCCTTCGCGGCCCTCGACCCCCAGCGCCTTGCGCTGGGCCTCGCGCCAGCGGGCCAGGCGTTCCTCGACCGCCTGCTCATAGCCCACGCCCGAGGGCGTGTAGAACGACATGCCGGCGATCTCGCGCGGGAGGTAGTTCTGGGGCGCCCAGTGGCCGGGCTGGTCATGCGGATAGACATAGCCCTTGCCATGCCCGAGCCCCTCGGCATCCCGGCTGGCGTCCCGGAGGTGGTCAGGGACCTCGCCCGCGCCCTCGGCCTCGATCTGGGCGCGCGCCCGGAAGTAGGAGCCCGCGCTGTTGCTCTTGGGGGCGGTGGCCAGGAACAGCGTTGCCTCAACCAACGGATACATCCCCTCGGGCATCCCGATGTAATCGAGCGAGGCCGAGGCCGCCGCGGCGACGACCAGCCCCATGGGATCGCCCAAGCCGATGTCCTCGCTGGCCAGGATGAGCAGGCGGCGCATGAGAAAGCGCGGATCCTCGCCGGCGTAGAGCATCTTGGCCAGCCAATACAGCGCCGCGTCCGGATCGCTGCCGCGCACACTCTTGATAAACGCGCTGATCGTGTCGTAGTGGGCGTCGCCTTCCTTGTCATACAGAACAGCCCGGCGCTGGATCGAGTCCTGGGCGACGGCCAGGCTGACCGCGATGACACCATCGGGCCCGGGCGGGGTCGACTCAACCGCCAACTCGAGGGCGTTGAGGGCATTCCGGGCATCCCCACCCGAGACGTGCGCAATGTGCTGCAGAGCGTCATCGTCGATCCGGGTGTGGCGCCGGCCATAGCCGCGGTCGGCGTCGGCCAGGGCCCGTCGCATGAGGGTGATGACCTGGCCATCGGTGAGGGTGTTCAGGTGAAACAGCCGCGAGCGCGAGATCAGGGCGCTGTTGACTTCGAAGTAGGGATTTTCCGTTGTGGCGCCGATCAGGGTGAGGGTGCCATCTTCGACGTGCGGGAGCAGCGCGTCCTGCTGGCTTTTGCTGAAGCGATGGATCTCGTCGACCAGCAGAATCGTCCGGCGGCGATACAGGCGGCGGCGCTCCTTCGACTCGGCCACGACCCGCCGGATGTCGGCCACCCCGGCCATGACCGCGTTCAGGGTCTCAAAGTGGCTCTGGGTCTTGTTGGCGATGATGCGGGCCAGGGTGGTCTTGCCGGTGCCGGGCGGCCCCCACAGGATGAGCGAGGAGAACAGCCGGTCGGCCTCGATCGCCCGGCGCAGAAGTTTGCCCGGCCCGACCATCTCCTCCTGGCCGATGAAATCATCGAGGGTGCGCGGGCGCATCCGGGCCGCCAGCGGCGACTCGCCGGCGATCTGCTCGGCGGCGGCGTGGTCAAACAGGTCTGGCATTGTCGACAATTCCTACGCCCACTGCTCAATCGAGAAACCCGACGCAAACGGATTCACAAACTGAACGCCCTCGAGCACGGTGCCCGAGCGAAAGTCCTCGCTCAGCAGGACGGGGATTTGATTGAGTCGCGCCGTCGCCCACATTTGAGCATCAAAATAGCTGAGCTGATGATCCTTCGCGCCACGAAGCGCTTCAAGCACGATCGCCGCGGTGAGGTCGAGCACGGGCCAATTGCGCGTCAGGGCCTCGACGTGTGTGAGCAGATCCCCATAGCTGTGCCCGAGTTTACGATTCATCACGCTGGAGTACTCGGCAAGCGTCTGCGAGGCGAGCGCCCCGATACGCGCTGAATGAAGGCTTTCGAGGACCCGTTGGGCAACGCGCTGCCTTTCCCGGTCGCGCGGATCGGCGGCGTAGACGAGGATATTCGTATCGATAAGGGCTTTCACGCCAAACCCCTACACATCGCCTTCGAATCCCGCGCGAGGGCCATATGCGTCGTCTCGCTTCCAAACATACGCTTCGGTCCCGGGCGCGGGCTTAATCTCGGTGATGAGTTTGCGGTAGGTGTCCCACCCATCCTCGGCGGAGATCCGAACAAAGCCGGCGCTGTAGCGATCCAACAGATCGATCGCCTCGCGAATGACCTCAGCCTCGGTGATCGAGCGCAGACTCGCCTGCGCCTTGAGCAGCTTTTCCTGGCGAGGTTCGATGTAGACCTGCTTCCGAATCATACGTATCCGCTTTGCCTTCATACATCACAGTATACATCGCGGCTATTTTGCCATGAGCGCAACGTAAACCGGCAAACCACTGCGCTCGGACGCGACAAAGACCTCACGGACCTGCTTGCCCTGCTCGCGGGCGAGCTGCTCGAACTGGGCGCGGTGATCGAAAACGGCAAATCCCGGCGCGGTCTTGTCGCCCGACCACAACACGAGATAGACCCGGGCTGGGTCGGCCAGCAAGGCGCGCGCCTGCTGCTTGAAGGGCTCGACCGGCTCGCCGGTGAAGTAGTGGATTTCCAACGGCCGGACCCGCCCGGCGGTCACGACCTCGATGTTGGCCTTGATCCCCCAATCGAGGGCGATGGGCTCGCCGATCTTCTGACCATCCAGCCAGACAGACATCGCATACACCGCGTCGGAGAAGCGCCCTGAACCGCCCGTCCGGGCCAGGGACGCGTGCTGCTGCGCGCTCACCCACAGGTCGCGCGAGAACGGCAGGGCGACACAGATCGCGGCCAGGGCGAAGGTGGCGAGCGGCGCCCGCGCCAGCCCAAGCCGTCGTGAAAGCGGCGGGAGTGAAAGAATTGCCTCGGCCACCCACACCGCCGCGCAGGCCATCACCCATTGCGGGAGCGGCAACAGGATGAAGATGTGGGTCGCCCACAGACCCGACACCGTGAAGGAACTGATCGGCAGGTAGACGGCAATACAGGCGAGCACGGCCAGCCACTTGCGCCATTCCGGGCGGCGGATGGCCAACACGCTCCCGACCCCGACGCTACCGAGAAACCATGGCATGGCCAGGGTATTGCCAAACGGCGCGCCGTTGTACCAGAAGTAACTGCCATTGAGAAAGACCTCGAAATCGGCCAGGCGCTTGCTCAGGTTCCCGAGGAAGTCCGCGTTCACCACCCCGTACTGGGTCGGCGCCGCGAGCGACCCCAGCAACAGGTTCAGCGTCGGCGCGCCTGCGCCAGTCGCGGCGCCGAGCAGGTTGAAAAGCAGCATCGGCGCATTGCCGACGGCGAAACCGGCCGCCAGCCAGGGCAGGGCGTGGAACCCGGCGGACAGGCGCCCGCGCAGCGCGCCCTGGCGCGACGCAAACAACCAGACAACGGTCACAACCGCCAGCAGGGCCAGCCACCACAGGAAGACGAATTTCGCCCACAGCCCAAGCCCGGCGAACACGCCCGCGGCCAACAACACCAGACGCGCGCTGCGGTCGGCGCCCAGGCGCAGACGCGCGGCATCCAGGGCGATCAGGCTCGCCAGCGAAAACACCGTCATCGTGGAGGTGACGGTGATGCCCTGGCGCGAGAACCAGATGAACGATGGATTGGCCGCCAGGAGCAGCACGCCCAACGCCGCAACCCGCCCACCAAACCAGCGCCGCCCGGCGACAAAGGCGAGCATCAACGTGACACAGGAGAAGAAGATCGGCTGCAAACGGGCGGCGGCGACGCCGGACCCAAAAACGGTCATGAATGGCAGGGTGAGATACCCCGTGATCGAGCCGAGATAGTCCATCCGCATGAGGGGAAGGGTCATCCCGCCCACGCCCAGCCCAATCCCGCGCAGCAACTCCGGCTGCTCACCGCGCATGAGCGCCAGCATCGGGATGAGGTCAAAGCCCTCGTCGTAATAGAAGCCGGGCAGGTCAAGCTGGCGCAGAGCGACGCTGAGGAAGAGCGCGAGCGCGGCGACGACAGCGAGCCACGGCCAATGTCGCGCCACACCCGCAGAGACCCGGGCCGCCGGC
>JAGOCU010000073.1:0-4552 GCA_017998555.1 Thermoflexales bacterium | reverse complement strand
TTCTATTCCTCGTCCGAGAACGCGACTTCGACGGGATTCGCCGCCAGAACCTGGCGCAGGGCTTCGGCGCCGCCGGCGATGTCCAGCAGCTCATTGGTGATACCGGCCTGGCGCGCCTTGTTGTAGGTCAGGGTCAAACCGGTCACAAGCTCGCTGGCATTGTCGGTGGCGTTCTTCATCGCCACCATGCGGGCTGCATGTTCGCTGGCCAGCGACTCCAGGATGGCCTGGTACACCTGCATCTCGGTCAGCCGCGGGAGCAGGCTGTCGAGAATCTGACCGGGATCCGGTTCGAAATCGTAGGCGGGCCGCGGGCCGGCCGAGGCGCCCTCCGGCAGGTGGTCAGCCGTGGCGAGCGGCAGCAGCTTCTTGACCACCGGCCGCTGGGTGGCCATCGTCACAAAGTCGGTGTAGACGATGTAGACCTCGTCGGCCTTGCCCGCCAGAAAATCATCGACGCATGTCTTGGTGATCGCCGTTGTGTCAAGCAGGGTGGGCTTCTGCGGCAAGCCCGAATAATCCGACAACACATGCGCGCCGCGCCGGTACAGGAAGTTGAGTCCCTTGCGTCCCACCGCGATGTAGCTGACGTTGGCGGTCTGTTCCTTGCCGAACAAGAACGCCGCCCGGGAGACGTTGGTGTTGAACGCTCCGCACAAACCCCGATCGGAGGTGATCAGCAGAATGTAGACGTTCTTGACCTCGGTCCGGCGGGTCAGGAGCGGATGGCGCGTCTCGCCGCCCGCGATCGAAGCGATGCTGGCCAGCAGCTCGCGGGCGCGCTGGGTGTAGGGCCGGGTCGCAGTCGCCTGGTCCACAGCCCGCCGCACCCGGCTTGCCGAGACGGCCTGCAACGCCTTGGTGATCTGGCGGATATTCTTGACGCTTTTGATGCGCCGACGGATTTCTCGTGCCGTCGCCATGGATCTAGTTGCTCCACGTCCGGTTGAACGCGTCGATGGCCGGCCGGAGCCGGGCGATGCTGTCATCGCTCAGCCGCTTTTCGGACATGATCGTGTTCATCAGGTCGGAATATGCGCTGTCCATGTACTTGATGAACTGACTTTCCCACGCCACGACCCGGCTGACCGGGACCTTGTCCAGAAAGCCATTGTTGGCCGCATACATCGCGGTCACCTGCTGCGCCAGTGACCGGGGCTCGTACTGCCCCTGCTTGAGCATTTCGGTCAGGCGGCGACCGCGCTCGAGCTGTTCGAGTGTCTTCTTGTCAAGACCTTCGCCAAAGCTGGCAAACGCGGCGAGCTCGCGGAATTGGGCAAGCTCAAGCTTCATCTTTCCGGCAACCTGTTTCATGGCGCGGGTCTGCGCATCGCCACCCACCCGGCTGACGCTCAGGCCAACCGAGATGGCGGGACGGATGCCCGAGTTGAAAAGGTCCGACTCGAGAAAGAGCTGGCCGTCCGTGATCGAAATCACGTTGGTCGGAACATACGCGGCGATGTCGCCGAGCTGGGTTTCGATGATGGGCAGCGCGGTAACGGAACCGCCCGAGCGCGGATCAGCCACAAGTTTGTAGCCGTCGCCGAGGGCCTTCATGTCGTGCTTGGCGTTGTCTTCGCCCAGCACGCCGTCATAGACCTGGCCGTTTACGCTCTCGCCGGCGCCCCAGTCGGAGGAGGCATCCTTCGCCCGGATGATCCAGCGCTTCGCGAGGCGGGCGGCGCGCTCGAGCAGGCGTGAATGCAGATAGAAGATGTCGCCCGGATACGCTTCGCGGGCCGGCGGGCGGCGGAGCAGCAGTGACACCTGGCGGTAGGCGTAGGCGTGCTTGGTCAGATCGTCGTAGACGCACAACGCATCGTTGACGTAGGTCTCGCCGACCATGACGCCGTCTTCCATGACCTCTTCAGCCATGGCGGCGCCGGCGTAGGGGGCGATGTACTGCAGCGCGGCGCTCTCGGACGCCGACGCGGCGACGATGGTGGTGTATTCCATCGCGCCGTACTTCTCGAGCGTGGCCTGCACGCGCGCGATCTGGGCCAGCTTCTGCCCGATCGCGACGTAGATGCACACAACGCCCTTGCCCTTCTGGTTGATGATCGTGTCGATCGTGACCGCGGTCTTGCCCGTGTTGCGATCGCCAATGATCAACTCGCGCTGTCCGCGGCCGATTGGGATCAGCGCGTCAATGGCTTTAACGCCGGTTTGCAGCGGGGTATCGACGTTCTGGCGCTTGATCACGCCCGGGGCGATGCGCTCGAGCGGGCGATACTTCGTCGACGCGACCGGGCCCTTGCCGTCAATCGGCCGGCCAAGCGGGTCAACCACGCGCCCGATCAGCGCCCGGCCAACGGGCACGGAAATCACGCGTCCGGTGGACTTGACCGTATCACCCTGCTCGATGCTTTCGTAGTCGCCCATCACGACGACACCGATGATGTCGGGTTCGAGATTGAGCGCAAGGCCGAGGGTGCCGGTCTTGGTGAACTCAATGAGTTCGCCCGCCTGGGCGCCCGCAAGTCCAGCGCAACGGGCGATGCCATCGCCAATGTCGACGACGGAGCCAACATCCACGGCGGCCACGGACGGGGCGAAATTGTCGATCTGCGCTCGAAGCGCGGCGGTCACATCATCCAGGTTGAAAATCGCGGGGGTTTCCGTGCGAGACATGCTTGTTGATCCTCCGGAGTCTAGGTCCTAAACAGGTCAGATTTTATCAGGCTGCGCGGCGCTACGGCAGGCCAAGTTGCTGGCGCAGCGCGGCGATATTGTTGCGCACGTCGCGCGGAACGAGCGTTGCCGGGTCGACGAGTTTCTTGACGAGATCCGTGTTGGTGACCGCGGCCGTGAGCCAATCCTGGTAGGCCGCCTGTTGGCGCGACTGCAGGTCCGACGGACTGAGCGCGCGCACTTCGCGGCCGGTTGGCAACACAATCAGGAAGCCGCCCTGTGTCGACGTCAACACGCCTGTGATCTTGTTGAGCGCGGCCGTCTGCAATGCGGCGAGCACCGTGTCGCCAAACTGGGAGGCGATGTTCTCGTCCAGTGTCCAGCCGAGCGCCTCACCCGTTCCCACCGCCACGGGCTCTGTAATGGCATTGGTTGCGCTGATCAACGCGTCAAACGCGATGGCGCCGGACGTGAGCCGGGCCAGCGCGGCTGTGGCCGTCGCCTCTTCGTTGAAGCGGATATAACTGAACTGAATGTGCGGGGCGGTCTTCGTGACGCCGTCGGCGAATGACGCCTGCAGCTTCTCGATGATGACGCTCTGCTCATATGACTTGACGAATTCGCTCGCCGGATATCCGAGATCGGTGAAGAACTTCTCGCCGCTTGCGTTGGCATTGGTGTAGTCGGCTTCGCTGATCGAGGTCGGCTGCGCCCGCGGGGTTGCCGTCGGCAGGGTGATCGTCACCCCGGGCAGCGTGGGCTCGGGGGTGGCCGTCGGGAAGGGCGTGGGCGTCTGCAGGAAGTAACCCAGGCGTTCCTGCTGCAGGCGCAGGGCCTCGGCCGGGCTGGCCGTGAGCCCGCGCCGAGCGGCTTCCTGGCGGATGATCTTGTCGGCGATCAGGCTGTTCATCGCGCTGTTGGCGATCTGTCCGGCATCGATCTGCGCCGCTGACTGTTCGAACTGCTGCTGGTAAATCTGGACGAGGAATTGCGAACCCTCGTCCCCCGACGCCTGAAGCTGGCTGATCTGCGACGCAAGCTGGTTGAGATTGTAAGTTGTGTTGGAGAACTCCAGCTTTGTCCTGCGCTGAAAGTCGGTGGCGCTGATGGCGTCGGGGCCGACCGTGGCGACGGCCCGGTTGGGCTCCACGATCAAGAGCTGGACGGCGGCGGCCGCCACCAGCAGCACAGTCAGGACCAGCGTGACGATACTGCCGATCACGACGATCCGGCGGTTCAGCGCGGAGCGGTCGAGTCGCGGCTTGAATTCCTTCATCTCATAGCCGCCGCGGAAGCGGTTGCTGCGAAGGAACTTCGGCTCCGGCTGCGCCGGCTGCTCGGGTTCAGGCTTTTTGGACATGTGAAGGTGTCATCGGAACGTGTAGGTGAACCGCCGGCGTTCATCCCGCCACGCGTCAACCGGCGACGCTCGGACGAACCGGGCTTTGGCCGTGATCAACGTCATGGCGGGCCGGGCCCGATCGCGGAAATCGTCTCTGGAGACGCGAAACGCGGCTCAACCGTCGCAGCGTTAGGCTGCGGGCTGGGCGGGCTCGGACGCGGGTTCGACCGGCGGCTGGGCCAGGGCGGATCGGGGGGTCTTCAGCGGCTCAGCGATCACCAGCATATGCCGAATGACATCCTCGGTCAGCTTAATCCGATTCTCGAGCCGGGCCGGGGCATCCTCGGGCAGCTTGATGATGTTGAAGTAGTACTGACCCTCGCGATAGCGCCGGATGGCGTAGGTGAGCTTGCGCATCCCCCACACGTCGGTCTTGACGAGGGTGCCGTTTTCAGCGGCGATGAACCCGTTGATCTTTTCGATGACGACCGCAACAGCGGCAGCGTCAATATCGGGCTTGATGATGTAGGTCAGTTCGTATTCGCGCACAGGGATCTCCTTCCTTGGGAAAGTTCAGCG
>JAGOCU010000072.1 GCA_017998555.1 Thermoflexales bacterium | reverse complement strand
AGTCCAGAACTAGCCACCTGGCCAGTCTTTCGCCATCTCCACCGTGGTACTTAGGTTCGCGTCGCCGCGCGCCGCTCCTGCAGTTGACGCGGCATGACTTACCAAGGCATCGATTCATGTGGTAGAAACAACTCAAATGCAAAAGAAGACCCCCACCCGCAGAGATTTCATTCGCATGGCCGGCCTCGCCGGCGTTGGCCTGGGCACCGCCGCCTGCGCCACCCCTGCCAGCGTGGCGACCCGAAATGCCCCGGCGCTGGCCACGGCTCGCGCCAGCGACGAGCAGGCCAACGCCGCCGCCACCGCCAATGCCAGCACCGCCCATGGCGTCTCGGCTTCCCCCCAGATGCAGGAAATCGACATGGACGCCATGCATGAGGCGGGCGTCAAGAAATTCGTCGATAACATCGGCAAAGACACCAAATTCTGGAACAACCGCCTGGCGCCCAAGATGGACGGGGATGTCAAGGTCTTCGAGCTGACCGCCAGTGAAGTCAAGTGGGAAGTCATGGCCGGATCCACGGTGCAAGGTCTGGGCTACAACGGCACCGTTCCCGGTCCCGAGATTCGGGTCACCGAGGGCGACAAGGTTCGGGTCGTGCTGACCAACAAAATGAAGGAGAGCACCGCCATCCACTTTCATGGTCTCTCCATTCCGAACAAGGTCGACGGTGTGCCGTTTCTTACCCAGCCCGTGGTCAAGTCCGGCCAGACCTTCACCTACGAGTTCACGGCCAAGAACCCGGGCTCGCACATGTATCACTCGCACCACAATGCCGCCGCCCAGGTGACCGCCGGATTACTCGGGGCCTTCATCATCGAACCGAAGGACAAGTCCAAAGATCCGAAGTACGACACCGAATACACCATCATTCTGAACGATACGGTGGGCGGTTTCACCCTGAACGGCAAGGGGTTTCCCAATACGCAACCTATCATCGCCAAGAAGGGTGAGGTGATTCGGGTGCGATACATGAACGAAGGTCTGATGATCCACCCGATGCATTTGCATGGATTGGAGCAACTGGTGTTCTCGAAGGACGGTTGGAATCTTCCCCAGCCGTTCTACTGCGACACGCTCAACGTTGCGCCCGGCGAACGCTGGGATGTGATCATCACCGCTCACACCGAGGGAATGTGGGCCTACCACTGCCACGTTCTCACCCATGCCGAAGCGCCGAGCGGCATGTTCGGCATGGTCACCGTGCTGGTCGTGCAGTAGCCCTCGCCTTTTGCGCCGAACGCCCTGAAACAACGGGCGAGATCACGCTCCCCGCCCCCGGCGTACGCCGGGGGCGGGGAGCGTGATCTCGTCTGGCTCTACTTTGGCCCGCGCATCACGGGCAGATCTGTCGGCCAAACCGGATTGACCGTCCGCACCCGGGCCCACATGACGCGGGCGAACACCGCCACGGCCAGCATCTCGCCCGCGCCCGCCAGTCCCAGCAAGCCGCCGCTCACGCCGATCCAGCCCAGGGCCGCCGGAATCGGCGCCAATGCCCCGCTTACGACCCCCAGGTTGAGCAACCCAAAGCAAACCCAGGCGGCCCGCGGATCGCCCCGCGGCGGACCCGACGCAAGACGCGGGAAGATGGCCAGGGCCACGCCCATGGCGAATTGGGCCAACCAGCCAAAGAGCAACAAATGGATGTGGGTCTCACGAAGGAGCCACACCGGACTGGCGCCACCGCCAGCCTTGGCCAGGAGTACGACGGCGCCCAGGCTGAATCCGAGCGCGAGGTGAAGGGTCGCGGCGCCGGTCATCGCCCGCGACGCAGGCGGCATCATCGCGGGGCCTCGGCTCTGGCGTGCGGGCCTGGGCGCGGACGGATGCGCGGCCACAGCATGGCCGCAAACAGCCAGGCCGCGATGGCCTGCGCGGTCGCTGACCCGGCGAGCGCCCAACCCGCCCAGGCGCCGCCCCCGTAGGCGGGGCCAGCTTCACCGGCCAGCCTCAGGACGAGGCCGCTGTTCAACAGGCCATAACCGACCCAGCCCAATCGATTCAGCCAGGGCGACCCGGGACGCTCGGGCAACGGGAACAGCCAGATCGCGACCCCAATGATGAGCTGGGTCAGCCAGCCGACGACGATCAAATGGATGGCGGGGTAGCGCAGCACGGCCAGTCGGGCGTCGAAACCCAGCGCATCTCCGACAAGGCCGATCGCAAAAAGAAGCGTTCCCACCATCAGGTTCACAAAGGCGGTGCGAACAAAGGCGCGGGTTTGGGCTTTCATGGTGAACTGGGTCAAGTCTACGTGGCGACAGGCCAGCGTCAATCGTCCACTTGGCCAGCGAGATCTGGCCGGCCGGCCAGTAGAAGCGCGGGCCTCGTCCGGTTAGCCTGTGCGCAATACTTGGAGGCACTATGAACGCGGAACAGGTCAAACTACTACGAGACACATTCAAGGCCATTGAGCCGATGGCGCAGGAAACGGGCGAAATGCTCTACAACAAGCTGTTCGAGATCGACCCGTCGCTTCAGCCGTTGTTCAAGGGCGATCTGAAGACCCAGGCCAAGATGGTGATCACCGCCATTGGGCTCGCCGTGAGCGGCCTTGACAAGCCTGAAGGGCTGCAGGATCAAGTCAAGTCACTGGGCACCCGCCACATCAACTACGGCGTCCAACCTCGGGATGTCAACACATTTGGGGCCGCGCTGATCTGGGCGCTCGAGCAATCCCTGGGCCCGGCATTCACCCCCGAGGTCAAGGAAGCCTGGATAGCGGCGTATGGGGTGCTGTCGGTCGCGATGCGGCGAGCGACGACCTAGGCATTCCGTCCCCCCGACACTCCGAAAGGGCCCGTCCCCGGCGCAGCCGGGGACGGGCCCTTTCGGATCGGTTACTCATCCCGGGCCAGGCCGACATCGTCCAGGGCGCTTGGATCGCCCTGAGGCTCGAGGTGAGTGAATACGGTGACCTGGCGCATGGCATGCCGGATGTCGCGCTCGATCCGCTCGAGCAATTGGTGTCCGCGCAGCACCGTCCAGTCGGGTGGGACCAGCACATGCATGGACACAAACGAGCGATCGCCGGCCTGGCGCGTGCGCAGGGCGTGGAACTGAATGCCCTCGGCCCGATACTGCGTCAGGACAGACTGGACATGATTGAAGTCCTCCCGGCTCACGGCGGAGTCCAGTAAACCCAGGGCTGATCGACGCAACAACTGAACGCCCGTCCAGATGATGTTGGCTCCCATCAACAGCGCAATGATCGGGTCCAGGATCACCCAGCCGGTCAGCGTGGCCGCCAGGATGCCGACGATGACGGCTCCGGACGTCCACACATCGGTCATGAGATGGTGGGCGTCGGCCTCCAGCGCAATGGAACCATGGGCGGTCCCGGCCCGCAGAAGGATCCTCGCCACGACCAGATTGATGATTGACGCCGACGCCGAGAGCAGCACGCCAAAGCTGACCTGCTCAATTTCGCGCGGATTGATCAGGCGGGGCAGGGCACTGGCAATGATGCTGATCGCCGCAAAGATGATCAGCGCCCCTTCAGCCCCGCTGGCAAAGTACTCGGCCTTGCCGTGCCCGTAGGTGTGCTCTTCATCCGGCGGGCGAGCCGCATAACGTAGCAGGATCAGGGTGAGCGTTGCCGCGGCGAGGTTGACAAAAGACTCGAGCGCGTCCGACAGCAGGCCCACGGACCCGGTCAGGAGCCATGCGAGACCTTTCAGGACGATTGTCGCCAGCGCGGCTGCGATGGACAGCAGGACGTAGCGGGAGGCGGAAAACGCCGGGCGCAGGTGAGGCTTGGCGGGCATGGGGTTGTTTGATTCTACGGCACCGCGGGTGGCGATTGGCGCGAATGCGCGAGCATTCACGCCAGTCACCCACCCGCGGGCCCCGGAGCAGGAGAGGACCGAATGTCGGCTAGGCGGGTTGCGCCTCCGACACCTGAATTGTGTTGACGACTTCGGTTACGCCGGCCGCCGCCCAGGCGGCCGCTTCGGCCTCGCGCATCTCGCCGAGCGTGGCGGCTGTTCCGGTCAGCGTCACCCGGCTGCCGTCAACTTCGACCCGGATGCCGCCCGCATGGATCCGGGCGTTCCGCTCGAACGCGCCTTCGATCTTGCGCTTGATGTCAACGGCGGTCAAGCGCGCCTTGACGGTGATGAGGTTGATCACGCCGCGCAGGCCGCGCAGGCGGCGAACCGCATCCTCGGCGTGGCGCTTCTGAAAGTGCCACTCGACCTCGCCGCTGAGGGTGAGCCAGCCCTTCTCGACCTTCACCTGCAGCGCCTGGGCGGGCACGGTGACATCCCAGCGCAACGCGTCGAGGGCGGACTGGGCAACATCCGTGTCTGTGCGCAGATGATGCTCGGGCACCTCGACATCCAGATCGTTGGCAATCCCGCGCACACCATCGACCCGCCGCACCACGCGTTCGGCAGTGGCTTTGTCCGCGAAGCTGTCGACCTTGCCGAGCAAGGTGACGACGCCTTTGCGCACGTTGATGGCGATCCGCGTTTCATTCAGGCTGGGCTCGAATTGCAGCGCCGCCAGCACATCACCATGAAGGGTTGCATCGGACTTGGAACGCATGATTGGCCTCCCGCCGGTTGGCGCAAACGCGTCAGCCGGCACCTGTGGTAACGCGATTCAGATCCATTTGGACCGTCGCGGGCGCAATGCGGTCGCGGTCACGGCGCGCGCTGTGGGACAACCTCCTCCGACTCAGCGACCGGCGCAATGGGCGTACCCGCCGGCACCAGGTTGCTGGCGCGCCGCCACACGGTCTCGAACTTGTCGCGCCAGGCCCTTGGCAATCGATTCAAGGAGTCCGGCGTCTCGACCAGCGTCTTGCCGAACACACCCTCGGCCCGGGCCTTGATCCCCAGCAACATGCTGCGCTCCATGAAGAAGGCGCCGGGCTCGATGAACCCGTAAAACATGACATTGTTGACGAGGGTGGGGGTGAATTCAACCCGGAAACGCTCGATCAATCGGGTGTCGCCATTCTCCAGCGCCTCGGTGAAGAACGCCCAGGTCATGTTCAGGGTTTCGCCCGGCTTCAGGGGCGGCGCGCCCTCCTCGTACTCGTCACCATGGGCGGTGGCGCGCAGGATGAGGTGCTTGAGGGGTTCCAAAACGGCGACCCGGGCGAAGACCCCCCGTCCCAGGGCAACGTGATCGCCAACCCGCAACTGCTGATACTCCGGCAGAATTCGGTCGGCGTTGTGGATGTCGAGCTGGAAGAAATCGTTCTCAATCGACTCAATGCTGTAGAACCCGGCCCGGCCCTGGCCCATCTGGACCAGCCACGGAAAGACCTTTTCCACCGGCGCATGCACGGTGACGGCGTGGGTCGCCCTGATCTGCGGGTTCAGGACGAACTCATCGCCGGTGAAGACGCGCTCAACTTCCTCGGGTTCGGCTCCCCAGCGCAGCATTCTCGGCCGGGCTGCCAGCGCGTAGGCGGTCGCCGCCGCGCCGATGCCGGCCAGTGCGCCTGCCACACCGCCAATGGTCTTGATCGTGCTTTTTGCGCTCATTGAAGGCTCCTGCGCGCGGCCGATCTACTGGGTCGTCGCAGACAACGAAATCCGCTGTCGCGCCTGTGACAACCGGCCAGGCAATTTGCCGTTCCATCTTTGCGGCGCATGCGCGCACCAAGATCCTAGTCCGAGCGCGGGTCCCGCGCATCGGTCAAGCGGGTAAGGACGGGCTGGCCTGTTGGCCGTTGCGGGGCAGCCTGGCCGAAAAATAAACGCAGACCACCGGGGGGGATTGGTGGTCTGCGTGCAGCGCCGGGTCAGGCGCGCTGCATTACTTGGTGAGCGCTTTGCGCAGGTCAGCGCCCTTGAAGGGCAACTTGGCGAGCGGGGCAAAGACGCACACATCGAAGGCGCCGGCGAGCAAGGCTACCAGGCCGAGAACAATGAGCAACAATTGGACAACTGAACTCCCGTTCACGACGAAGAAGCCAAGAATGACCAAAAGCGCCCCAACGACGATCCGGGCAATCCGGCCGTTCATCGAGCCCATGAAAGAGAAGAAAGCATTCATCAGTTTGTATTACCTTGTGTCGTCAGGTGAAGAGACTGTATCGGGTCGGCGGCGGGAGTGCGCCCACCGGTTGGCGGGGAGAAAACCGGCCAACTGGCCAGGCAAGAACTGGCCAGTTGGCATGTGAAGCGCCTGTCGCGGGCTCACTCGCCGCTCTCGGTCGATTGATCGGTCACGGGAGCTGATTTCACCGTTCTCCTGGGTGGCCGGGTGCCGGATCGGCTGGAGGGCGGCGGAGGTTGTTGTGATGCGGGACGGCCATGAGGGCGCGAACTTCGTCATCACCAATCTGGCCGAACGAGGCGTAGTACTGGCTGATTGACAGTAACCCGGCGACTCGGACGGCGCAGAACACACGGGCCCGATACGGTGGCCGGGTGAGGGCGTCGAGGCTGGCCGCATGGCCAACCGGGACGCCCACCACGACCTCCCGCGCACCCAGGCGCCAGGCCGCCAGAATGGCTGCCTGCATCGTCGACCCGGTTGCCAGCCCATCGTCGACGAGGATGGCGATCAGCCCCGTCAAGTCAAGGCTGGGCCGTCCCGTGCGATAAGCCCGCTCTCGCCGCTCAAGTTCGACCCGCTCGCGCGCGATAACGCGAGCCCGGTCGGAGGCGGACACCCCGCCCAGATCCACGCCAGGGTTCATGGCCAGGATGCCGCCCGTCGCAATCGCGCCGATGGCGAATTCCGGTTGGAGGGGGTGGCCCAGCTTGCGGACCAGGAGAGCGTCAAGAGGCGCCGCCAGCCGGCGCGCCACAACCGCCGCGACGACAATCCCGCCCCGAGGCAGGCCGAGCACGATGACATCCGGGAGGCCTGCGAACGCCAGCAGCAAACCTGCCACGGCCTCCCCCGCCGCGCGCCGGTTTTCAAACCGCCGAATCGCAGAATCGGGACTGTCCATCCGCACCTCTTGCGCGCTCAACGCGCGCGCCCGTAACCATGAGCTTACACCCGATCGGCGTGACTGAAAAACCAAGGTATCGGCTGGCCATGATCGTTCGGTCTAGTGGCCAAGGCCGAATGCGCCAAATGGCGGATGCGCGGGTCCCTTGATTGCGGATACTCTAGTCAACACTTCCTGGCAAATCCGGTTTTCGGAGGCGATGGGAGTGACTGCAAAGTCCGTCACGGCCGGCGAACCCACGAAAGGTCGGGGCCGCCACGGGGGAGGATACATATGACGACCAAGGCGCTTGTCAAAGAATTCATGACCCGCCATCCGGTGACGGTGAGCGGCGCCACATCCGTGCTTGAGGCCTGGACGCTCATGCGCGATCGTCGTATTCGGCGCCTGCCGGTTGTCGAGGGCCAGCGCGTGGTTGGGATTCTGACCCTGGGGGATTTGCGCGAGGCTCATGCGGAAGAGACCGTCGGCCCAGGCATGCGGGTGAATGTGTTGATGCACGAGGACCCGATTACAGTGACGCCGGAGAGCACGCTGCGTCAGGCCGCAATGATCATGGTCGACAAGAAGATCAGTGGTCTGCCCGTCGTATCGGACGGGACGCTGGTTGGGATCATCACGGAATCCGATCTGTTCCGGGCCTTGATTGGGCACGAAACCGACGCAATGGACCCCCAGCCCATTGGCGTCGTCGAAGGCGACGCGTTTTAGCGTCGAAACTCCGGCCCTCGCTCAGGCAGACGCCTGAGCGGGGGCTGTCAATTCGAGATTCTGGGTTCAGAGCGGCGATACTGGGCGCATGCCAAAAATCACCTTGATCGGGGCCGGGAGCACGGTTTTTGCCAAGAACCTCATCGGCGACATTCTGAGCTATCCCGAGCTTTCGAACGCCGAGATCGCCCTGTTTGATATTGACCCGGACCGGTTGCGCACCAGTGAATTGATGGCGCGCCAGCTTGCTCTGGCGCTGAATGTCAGGCCGGCGATCACGGCCACATTGGATCGCAAGAAAGCGTTGGATAAGGCCGACTTCGCCATCAGCATGTTCCAGGTCGGCGGATACAAACCCAGCACGGTCATCGACTTTGAGATTCCGCGCAAATACGGATTGCGCCAGACCATTGCGGACACCCTGGGCATAGGCGGGATTATGCGCGGGTTGCGCACCATCCCGGTATTTCTGGACATCGCGGCCGATATGGCCGAGGTCTGCCCGGGCGTGACCTTTCTGCAGTATGTGAATCCGATGGCGGTGAACTGCTGGGCGCTCTCGCGCGCGACGCAGATTAAGACCGTTGGGCTTTGCCATAGCGTGCAGGGCACGGCGAGCCAGCTTGCGCATGATATCGGCGTGCCCATCGAGGAGATCAACTTCATCTCGGCGGGCATCAACCATATGGCCTTCTATCTGCGCTTTGAGCGGAATGGGGACGACCTGTATCCGCGGATCCGCAAGGTCCTCGAAGACGGGAAGCAACCGCACTGGAACCGGGTGCGCTACGAAGTATTGCGGCGCTTCGGCTATTTTGTCACGGAGAGCAGCGAGCATTTTGCGGAGTACACGCCCTGGTTCATCAAACGGGACCGGCCCGATTTGATTGAGGCGCTCAACATCCCGCTTGACGAGTATCTGCGCCGGTG
>JAGOCU010000071.1:1385-8573 GCA_017998555.1 Thermoflexales bacterium | reverse complement strand
CTGTTCGCGGACCTCAATCGCGACGCGGTGCTGAGCGCGACCGGCGCGCACTGGGAGGAGAAGCAGCCCGACTGGTGGGCGTTCAACTCCGACACGCGCAGCACGGCCCTGGTGGTGAGCGCGCTGGCCCGCTTCGACCCGCAGAACGCGCTGGCCCCCAACGCCGTGCGCTGGCTGATGGCCGGGCGGACCGAGGAGGGGATCTGGAAGAGCACCTACGAGAGCGCCTGGGTGATGATCAGCCTGATCGACTGGGCGACCGCGACGGGCGAGCTGAAGGCGAACTATGACTACAGCGCGCTGCTCAACGGCAAGCGTCTGGGCCAGGGTGTGGCCACTCGCGAGACGCTGGCCGTCACCCAGATCTTCACCACGCCGATCGCCGGGCTGCTGCGCGAGACCGCCAACCGGCTGACCCTCGAGCGCAGCGCCGGGGAGGGACGGTTGTACTACACGGCGCATCTGCGGGCGGCCCTGCCGGCCTCAGCGGTGAAGGCCATCGACCGCGGCATCATCGTGCAGCGTCGCTACACCCTGGCAAGCTGCCTCGACGGGCCGAAGTGCCCGAGTGTGACCAGCGCGAAGGTGGGCGAGGAGCTGCGGGTAAGCCTGACCCTGATCGCGCCGAGCGATCTGCGTAACGTGCAACTCGAGGATGCGCTGCCGGCTGGGGCGGAAGCGGTCGACACCGGGCTGGCGACGACGAGCCAGCTCGCGACCGGCGTGACGGGCGGGCGGACGGACCTGAGCCGTTGGTATGGCTGGTGGTGGAACTGGTATGCCCGGGCCGAGGTGCGCGACGACCGGGTGGCGCTGTTCGCGCCGTATCTGTCGCGCGGGACCTATGAGTACAGCTACACGATCCGGGTGACGACGGCGGGGCGCTTCAACGTGATCCCGACCATTGCCAGTGATCGCTACTTTCCGGAAGTCTTCGGGCGCGGGGATGGGGAACTGATGGTGTTCGAGCGCTAGACGCTTAGCGCAGAATCTGATTTCCGAGACGGCATCCGCCGCCCCGGCGTACGCCGGGGCGGCGGATGCCGTCTCGGAAATCAACCGCCTCGCGGGCCGCGGACGCGGGCCAGGGCTTCGCCCAGGACCTCGACCGCGTCGTCGATGTCGGCCTCGCTCGTCATGCCCATGTGCCCGATCCGCAGGATCTTGCCCTGCAGCCGGCCCCAGCTTCCGCCGAATTCGACCCCCATTTCGCGGGCTGCCGCCCGGACCGCGTCCCCGTTCACGCCCTCGGGCATGCGGACCACGGTGAGGGTGGGCGAATAGCCGTTGGGCTCCGGCAGCAGGGCAAGCCCGAGATCGCGCACCCGGGCCCGGGTGAAGGCGGCCACCCGTTCATGGCGGGCATACACCCCGGGCAGGCCCTCGGCCTCGATCTTCTGCGCCGCGGTATCGAGGGCGTAGAGCACTGGCAAGGCCGGGGTGTGAGGGGTGTGCCCGGCCTTGAGGGCCTCGCGATACTGACCCCAGTCGAGATAGAAGCGCGGGGTCCTGGCCTGGGTGTAGGCCGCCCACGCCCGCGCGCTTGCGGCCAGGGTGGCCATCCCGGGCGGGCCCATCAAGGCCTTCTGCGAGGCGCTGCTCAGCGCGTCGATCCCCCAGGCGTCAAATTCGGTCGGCACGCCGCCCAGCGCGCTGACCGCGTCGACGAGGATCAGCGCGTCCGAATTCTCCCGGACCGCCCGGGCGATGGCGCCCAACGGATGAAGCACACCGGTGTAGCTCTCGTTGTGGGTGAGCAGGACGGCCTTATAGCCGGGCGTCTCGCGCAGGCGCCGGGCCAGCGCGTCCGGGTCGATGATGGCTCCGTCGGGGAACGGCAGCAAGTCGACCTCGACCCCGAAAACACGGGCAATGTCGGCGAACTTCTCGCCGAAGAAACCCGCGGTGACCGCCAGGGCGCGGTCGCCGATGTTGAGGGTGTTGACGATCATCGACTCGACGCCGCCCCAGCCCGAGTTGGTCATGAGGTAGACATCCCCGGTCGTCCCATACAGGCGCTGGAGGGTCGCGGTGACGCGCCGCAGAATGATCGAAAATGCGGCGCCGCGATGGTCAATGATCGGGGCGGTCATGGCCGCTGCGATGTCGGAGGTCAGAGGAGTGGGTCCGGGGATTCTGAGGTTCATGTGCGGACATTTTTCCACAGATTACGCCGAAAAACGAGTGGCGAGATCACCCTCCCCACGCGAAGCGCGGGGAGGGTGATCTCGCCGGGGTTTTTGACGAAATCTAGCGAACAGTGACGCTGCCGGAATTGAGCTGGACGTCGATCAAGACATGCGACCCGGACTGGCTGAAGCCCGGCGTTTCGTAGGTGCCATCCCGGTTGTTGCCGCTGGCCCGGTTCAACGACGTGTTCAAGGCACCGGAATTGACGTGATAGCGCACCCGAGCCGGCAGGCCACGCGGCAATCGGATCTCCGCTGAGCCCGAATCGACCTGGAGATTCAACCTGTATTGCCCGCTTTCGGGCAGCAGCAACGTGGATTGCCCCGAATTCTGGTCCAGGGTCACCTCGCGCAGGGCCAGCCCGGACAAATCGCCGGTCAGCGCCCCCGACCTGACGTTTAGGTTGAGATCAAGCGTTATGCCTGGGTTGATCCGGATATCCCAGCGCTCGCCCATGGCCCATTCGAAGAAGAAGAGCGGGAAGGATTGCCCGCGCGTGCCCAGGCGCACCGTCGCGCTATCGCCGGAGCGCTGCATGTCGTTGATCAATTCGCCGCGCAGGCTGGCCTCGGCCTCGATCAGATTGGGCGAATCCTTGCTGGCTTGAAGACTGCCCGAGCCCGAGCGCAGGTCAAAATCCACCTTGGCGGTGCGCGCGCCCTCAAGGGGTCGCGCCACCCGCTCCGCCCGGAGCGGGTTATTGGCTGAGAAGATGACCAGGCCGGGCGTCTGGGCCACCGTCCCGGGGGTCATCAAGAGGTAGATAGCCCCCCCTGCGACGACGAGGCCGGCCAGCACGCTCACCAGCGTGCCGAACCAGCCCGTCCGCTGGAAGATCAATTCGATGCCGGCGACGATGAGCAGGACGGGCCAGTACTGGGCGAGTAGCATGAGCGGGTCGTTGACCAGCAGCCCGGCGTTGTTGAGCAGAGCGCCCACGCCGATGCCGATCAACGCGATCGGCCAGAACAGATTAGCCGAGCGCCGGCGGCGGAGAGGCGCGGGCCGGGACTCGCCCGGCAGTGTTGGGATCGTCATGATTTCCTTTGCCCGGCTAAGGCGCGGGCGTGCGCATCTGGTTCGAGTCGCGCGGGGGCAGCGCGTCCAGCACGCGCGACCAGTTGAACAGGCGGCCGACGATCATCAACACCCCCAGGGCGATCAAGATGACCGGCCAGACCACATTGGTGGCGTGAGCGACCGCGCCGAGGCTGAGCACCAGCTCAAAGAAGGCGCCAAAACACACGAACAGGGTAAGCCCGATGGCGATCAACGTGTAGCCGGGACGCTTGAGCTCAGGCTTCCGGCTGTATCCGCTGTAGATGACGATCCCGACGCCCACGCCCGTGGGGGCGAAGAGCGCCCAGGCATAGGTCATGCTGACCCAGTTTCCGAACAGATTCTCAGCCAGCAGGACCAAGCCGAGGATGACGAACATGCTGCCCGGAATGGCGAGGCCACCCGCTTTGCGCCCGCTGGCGAACATCCCGACAAAGAACGCGGCCCCGAACAGGATGATGAAAAACGGCCACAGGGCCGACCAGATCTCCACCCGCAGAAACTGGCCGATCAAGAACAGGACGCCGAGGGCAATCAGGACGACGCCGATGACGATGCTTGACGCGACCTTTTGCTTTTCTGGCATGACACAACCTCCGAACCCCCCATCAAATCGCTGCTGGCCTAATACGCCTGACCGCCGCAAAGAGTTGCGCGCCTCGCCTATCTCGCCGTGGCCCTGGAGAGTCTTCGGCAGCGCGCTAGAAATACCGCCGAGTGCCTCGCCAGGCAAGTATTTCGACAGAAGAACGGAAGAAGAGAAGAATTCGTAGTTCCCTCCCGTTCTTCCTTTCTTCTGTTGATTGCAGAGCCTGACTCGGCGACGGGTGTTGGCATGGTTCGGAGAATCGATGAAGCGACGTTGTCGGGGTCATGGATTTCTCGCAGGGCCGTGCCGTTGTTTTCGGGGTAGCATCCCGGCCACACACGCCATGGATATCCTTGCCGCCGCGATTGACGCCGAACACCGCATCCGCCCGCATTTGCCGCCGAGTCCCCTGCTGCGGTCCGAGGCGCTGTCCCGCGAGACCGGCGGCGAGGTCTATCTCAAGCTCGAAAGCCTGCAGCCGACCGGCTCCTTCAAGGTGCGCGGGGCGCTGAACACGGTTTTGTCGCTCGACGATGCCGCGCGCCGCCGTGGCGTCATCACCGCCTCGTCGGGCAATCACGGCGCGGCGGTGGCCTATGCCCTCAGCCTGGCCGGCGCGGTTGGAACGGTATATGTCCCCGAGCACGCCTCGGCCGGCAAGGTGGCCGCGATGCGGCGCCTGGGGGCGACCGTCGTCGCGAGCGGGGATGACAGCCTGCTGTCGGAGATCGCCGCGCGCGCGGCCGCCCAGGCCGAAGGGCGGGTCTACATCTCGCCCTACAACGACCCACGGGTGGTGGCCGGTCAGGCCACGGCCGGGCTCGAGATCGGCCGGGCGCTGCCCCGGATCGACGCGGCCTTCATCGCGGTCGGTGGGGGCGGGCTGGTGGCTGGCGCGGGCGGCGCGCTCAAGGCCCTGCATCCGGGCGTGCGCATCATCGGCTGCCAGCCGGTCAACTCGCAGGTGATGGCCGCCTCGGTGGCGGCCGGGCGGGTGCTCGATCTGCCCAGCGCGCCAACGTTTTCTGACGGCACCGCGGGTGGTGTTGAGTTGGACAGTTTGACATTTCCCCTGGTTCAACGCATCGTCGACGGATTTGAGCTTGTCTCCGAGGCCGAGATCGCCGAGGCGATGCGTTGGTGCCTCAGCCGCGAGCATGTGCTGGCCGAAGGCGCGGCCGGGGTGGCGGTCGCGGCGCTGCTCCGCCAGCGCCCGCTTTGGCGGGGCAAGACCGTCGTCGTCATCATCTGCGGCGGCAACGTCGACGCAGCGACTTTGGCCGCGGTCCTGCAAGGTTGATTGGAAGCGATGGTCCCCGGCGAAGCCGGGGACCATCGCTTCCAATCATCAGATTGCGGTGGGGGGGCGATACTCGCCGAAGGCGCGCCGGAGCGTTGTTCCGATCTCGCCCACGGTCAAGCCGCCCTCGACGCAGGCAATCAGGACCGGCATGAGGTTGCGCGGGCCGCGGGCCTCGCTCTCGAGGTGGGCGCTGAGCTCGGCCGCCCGGCCGGCATCGCGCTGGGCGCGCCAGGCGGCCAGGCGCGCGCGCTGGTTGGCCTCCATGGCCGGGTCGACTTTGAAGCGGGCGAAGGTCGTGGCCGTCTCGCTCCCTTCGGTGAAGTCGTTGACCCCGACGATGATGCGCTGCCCGGTCTCGACCTCGTGCTGGAAGGCGTAGGCGGCGTCGGCGATTTGGGCCTGCATCCAGCCGCTCTCAATAGCCTTCACCGCGCCGCCCATCCGGTCGATGTTGGCGATCAGGGTTGCGGCCTGCTGCTCGAGCTGGTCGGTCAGGTATTCAACCGCGTAGGAGCCCCCCAGCGGGTCGGCGGTTTCCGTGACGCCGCTCTCGTGGGCGATGATCTGCTGGGTGCGCAGGGCAACCCGGACGGCCTCCTCGGTCGGGAGCTGGAGGGCCTCGTCCATGCCGTTCGTGTGCAGGCTCTGCGCGCCGCCCATGACCGCGGCCAGAGCCTGCAGCGTCACCCGGGCGACGTTGTTCATGGGCTGCTGGGCGGTCAGGGTGCTGCCCCCGGTCTGGGTATGAAAACGGAGCATGCAACTGCGCGGATCCTTCGCCCCAAAGCGCTCGCGCATGATCTTGGCCCACAGCCGGCGGGCGGCCCGGTACTTGGCGACCTCCTCCAGAAAATGGTTGTGGGCGTTGAAGAAGAAGGCGAGCTGGCCGGCGAAGTCGTCGACGCTCAAGCCGGCGGCGATGGCGGCCTCGACATAGGCGATGGCGTTGGCGAGGGTGAAGGCGATCTCCTGGGCGGCGGTGCTGCCGGCCTCGCGGATGTGATAGCCGCTGATCGAGATCGTGTTCCACTGGGGCGCGTTGTCCTTGCACCAGGCAAAGATGTCGGTGACCAGGCGCATCGACGGGACGGGCGGGAAGACAAACAGCCCGCGCGCGGCGTATTCCTTGAGGATGTCGTTTTGGACGGTGCCGCGGAGCGCCTTGGCCGGCACGCCCTGTTCGCGGCCGACCGCCACATACAGCGCGAGCAGGATTGCCGCCGGGGCGTTGATGGTCATCGACGTGCTGACCTTGTCCAACGGAATCTGGTGGAACAACTCGCGCATGTCCTCGAGCGAGCTCACGCTTACCCCGACCTTGCCGACCTCGCCGGCGGCGAGCGGGTCGTCGGCATCCAGGGCGAGCTGGGTGGGCAAATCAAACGCCACGGACAGGCCGGTCTGGCCCTGCGAGAGCAGAAATCGATAACGGGCGTTGCTCTCCTGGGCCGAGGCGAAGCCGGCGTACTGGCGCATCGTCCACAGCCGCGAGCGGTACATGGTCGGGTGGACGCCGCGGGTGAAGGGGTATTCGCCGGGGAACTCGGCGTCGCCGTGGACGACCTCAAAGGGGATGCCTGAGGAGGTCTCGAAACGGGCGCGCCGTTCGGGCGCGCGTTTGAGCGAAGGAAGCAGCGTTTCGCGTTCCCAGTCGGCGCGGGTGCGTGGCATGGCGGTTTACTGGGGCGGCTGGCCGCCGAACAACTGGCTGGTCAGGTTGTCGCCCTGCTGGGGGATGTAGATGGCGCCGTATTGGGCCTCGTATTTGTCGATGTTCTCCTGCAGGGCGCGGACCAGGAGTTTGGCGTGCATGGGCGCGCACACGATCCGGGCGCCGATCCGGGCCGCCGGCATGTTGGGCATGATCCGGGCGAAATCGAGGATGAATTCAGCCGGCGAGTGCTGGATGACGACAAAATTGGAGTAGGTGGCGTCCAGCCCGGGCGGGAGCTCGAGCTGCAGGGGCGGCGGCTGCTGTTGCGGCTGGGGTTGCTGGCGGGGTGTCTGTGGCATGCGCGAAGCATACCCGAATTGGAGGTCACGCGCG
>JAGOCU010000071.1:0-1285 GCA_017998555.1 Thermoflexales bacterium | reverse complement strand
AGTTCTTGTTCACGATCCGCTGTTTGAAGTCGGTGACAAAGCGCTCCAGCTTCTGCATGAGCTCGGCCCATTCGGGGCCCTCGAGAATGCCGGTGAGGGCCTGGCGATCGTTCGCCTCGGCCGAGGTGATGATCTGGGGGCCCTGGCCATACACGGTGTACCAGGCCTCGACCGGGCGAATGCCCAGGCGCAGCACGCCCGGGACGAACTCCTGGGTGACGAATTCGAAGTAAGCGGTCTCTTCATCCGCCTTGATATTCCAGCTCAGAACCAGCTTCACCATCGCGCCTCCCAGGGTGTCGCATTACGACAGCCCATTATTTGCACCCGGCCTGCAGCTTCTGCACTTCGCCGCGGAAACGCGCATCCGGAACATTGAACGCCAGGACGGCAGCCAGGGTCTTGCTGCCGTTGGCCGTGTCGCCGGTGCCGCACTGGGCCTGGGCGAGCGCCCACAGCGCAAACGGGTCCTGCTGCGCGCCGCGCAGGTCGACGCCCTTCTTGGCGTTGACGAGGGCGTTTTTGAAATCGGCCCGGAACAGATACACCGTGGCCAGGCCGGTATAGGCGGCCGAGAAATTCGGGTCGGACTTGATCGCCGCCTCGAACTCCTTGGCCGCCTTGTCAGTCGTCTCGCCGGCGGTGCCCGGGGAGCGCTGCAGGAAGATCGTGCCGAGCACATAGTGCGAGGTCGCGTCGGTCGGGTTGATCGCCAGCGCCTGTTCGATCCGCTTCTGGGCGTCGTCGAGCTGGCCGTTCTGGTAGTAGACGGTGGCCAGGTTGGTCAGGGCCTCATCCTTGCGCGGATCGAGCTCGATTGCGCGCTGATAGGACGTCACCGCGTTTTGAAACAGGCTCGCCCGGGTGCCGGCATCGGCGGTGATGCCGCCCAACTGGTTGAAGGCGTTGCCGGCCAGGTAGTGCACGTCGGCGTTACGGTTATCGAGCTTGATGCCTTCCTGGGCCTCGGACAGGGCCTGTTGGAAGTTGCCGGCCCGATAAGCCGAACGAGCGGCCTCAATCCGGGCCTGGACCTGCGGGCTGGCCGTGCTGGCCGGGCCGGCGACGGCCGCGGTGGCGGCCGGGCGAGCCTGCCCGGTCGGGGTGAGGGGCGGCGCGCCATCGTCGCAGGCGCTGAGCAACAGCGCGCCGCACAACGCAGTGACCAGAATACCAGCGGATCTTCTCATCGCTTCACCTCGAGCAACACGACCTGGGTATCCTCCGGCAGCCCGCTGCGAGTGATCTTGAGCGACTCGACCGGTTTGGCCTCGCTCAGCCCCAT
>JAGOCU010000070.1:4745-8580 GCA_017998555.1 Thermoflexales bacterium | reverse complement strand
TCCCGGCCAACACAACCTTTGTGGCCTGCGCGAACGGCTGTAGCGGCACGAACCCGCTGACCTGGAGCCTGGGCAACCAGAACCCGGGCGCAAGCGGAAGCGTGAGCTTCAGCGTGACGGTGAACAGCCCGCTGAACAACGGGACGCAGATCGTGAACAGCGGCTCGATCACGGACAGCTCAGGGCTGACGAAGACGAGCACGGTGACGAACGGCATCACCAGCGCCCACGACATCCAGGTCGTGAAGAGCGTGCAGCCAGCGGGCAACGTGGCCCCGGGCACAGAACTGCTCTACACCTTGAACTGGAGCGTGACGGGGGATGAGACGGCCCCGAATGTGACGATCGTGGACGCGATCCCGGCCAACACAACCTTTGTGGCCTGCGCGAACGGCTGTAGCGGCACGAACCCGCTGACCTGGAGCCTGGGCAACCAGAACCCGGGCGCAAGCGGAAGCGTGAGCTTCAGCGTGACGGTGAACAGCCCGCTGAACAACGGGACGCAGATCGTGAACAGCGGCTCGATCACGGATTCGAGCGGGCTGACGAAGACGAGCACGGTGACGAACGGCATCACCAGCGCCCACGACCTGCAGATTGTCAAGCGGGTGGACGCGCTGGCGGCCTCAGGAGTTGCACCCGGCCAGTTGTTGACCTACACCCTTGAGTGGCTGGTCAGCGGGAGCGAGGTGGCGCCGAACGTGACGATCAGCGACAGCGTGCCTGTCAGCACAACGTTCGTTTCCTGCGCGGCAACCTGCACCAGCGCGGGTCTGCCGGTCGTGCTGTGGCCGTTGGGAAGCCAGAGCCCTGGCGCGACGGGCGTGGTGACGCTGGTGGTGCGGCTGAGCGCGACACCGCTGGTGAGCGGGACGCGAATCGTGAACCAGGCGGTGATCACCGACAGCAGTGGCATCACCCGAACCGATGTGCTGACCGTGTCGGCGAACACAAGCCACACGCTCTTCATCGACAAGGTGAATGAGCCGGCGGGTCTGGTGCAGGCGGGCCAGCTCGTGACCTACACCTTGAACTACAGCGTGACGGGCAATGAGCCGGCTGCGGGTGTTGTGTTGCGGGATGTCGTGCCGGCGAACACAACCTTGCAGTCCTGCAGCGGCGCGGGCGCGGCCTGCCCGAGCACGGGCGCGGGCAGCCCCGTGACCTGGACACTCGGCACGCTGCTTCCGCCCGCCAGCGGGAGCGTGCGGATGGTGGTCAGGGTTAACACGGGCGTGATCAGTGGGACCCAGATCGTGAACACGGGCCTCATCAGCGACAGCACAACGCCGACCCGCACCGACACGGTGACGAATCCCGTCGGCGCGCCCGGAATCCTGATCGTCAAGTACACGAATGGCTATGACGCCGACGCGCTGACGGATCCGCGCCCGATCCTGAGATATCAAGAGGCGGTGACGTGGACATACGTGGTGACGAACACGGGCGCCGTGACTTTGACCAACCTGGTGGTGGCCGATGACCGGGAGGGCACAATCAGCTGCCCGGCAACGCAACTGCCGCCATACGCTTCGATGATCTGCGTGCGCGTTGGCGTGGCAAGCACGCTCGGCGTCTACACCAACACGGCGACGGCGACGGGCACGCCGCCGGTGGGGCCCGTGGTGACCTCCAGCAACCGCTCGCACTACGAAGTGCCGCATGTGTTGGCGTCGAAGACCGCGGTCCCCGGGACGGGCGCAATCGTGCGGACCGGTGATCTGATCACCTACACGATCTGGGTGACGGCCGCGTCAAGCGTGCCGCTGATAAACATCCCGATTACGGACAGCATTCCGGCAGGCACGGCTTATGTCAATGGCTCGGCGGTTCCGGCGCTGACCAGCGGGCCGGACCCGTTGGTATGGGTGCTGGCGACGATGCAGCCGGGTGTCCCGTATTCGGTGAGCTTCACGGTGATCGTGCTGGGCGCAAATGAGGCGGGTGGCATTCTGAACGTCGCCTGGGTGGGCAACAACCCGGTGACGCCAACGAATGAGATCGTGCACTTCTTTGCGCCGACGGAGATACAACTGTCGTCGTTTGCGGCAAGCCGCGGCATCGCTGCGGGCGGCGGGCCAATCGTGACCGTGCGTTGGACAGTCGCCAGCGAGGCGAACACCCTGGGCTATCGGGTGTTCCGAAGCGAGACGAACAATCGCGCGGCGGCGGCATTGATGACGGGCGGCGTGATCGCCGCTTCTGGCACGGGCGGCAGCTACGCCTGGGTGGATGTGGCGGCGGGAACCGACCGGACCTACTACTACTGGCTGCAGGAGCTGGAGCTGGATGGCAGGACCGTGACGGAGTACGGACCCGTGAGTGTCGGACCGCTCAGCGCGCCGACGCTGCGACTGTATCTGCCGGCGATTCGCCGCTAGAAGCGATCATCGGCAATAGGCAACGAAACGGCGGGCATCACGACCCTGATGCCCGCCGTTTCGTTGCCCCGCCCCACGAGCCTGTTCACGCAAACCCGTTGCGCTACGGCGACAAAAAACCGGTTTGTCGGCCCTGCGCTCTCAGAGCGCTCCGATTGCCGGAACAAGCCCTGCCGTGACCGGCGATAATCTCCGGGTGATGGTCAGGATGGAAGGCGAGCGGGTCATCGGCATCGACGCCAGCCGTTCGGCAGCGGCCCGCATGACCGGCACGGAGCGCTATTCGCGCGAGGTGATCGCGGCGATGCTGCGCGCGGGCGGGCATCGGTTCCGGCTCTACGCGCGCGCGCCGATACCCAACACGGGCTCCGCCGAAGTCGTCGTCATCCCGCGTGCGCGCTTGTGGACGCACCTCGGATTGGGCCCTGAAGTGGCGCGGCATCCGCCGGACGCCCTCTTCATCCCCGCCCACGTGTTGCCCATCGGCGTTGGACTTGCCCGCCGGCCGCGCGCGGTTGTCACGATCCACGATCTGGGATATCGCCACTTCCCGTCCGCGCACCCGCTGCGCCAGCGCCTGTACCTCGACACAAGCACGTGGTTCAGCGCGCGCTACGCCACCGCCATCGCCGCCGACTCGCGCGCCTGCGCGACGGATCTGACCCGCTACTACGGCATTGCCCCGGACAAGATCACGGTGGCGCATCCTGGTCCCATCCCATCTGCCGCCCTTGCGCCGGGCCGGGCCGAGGCGATTCTGGGCGAGCTCGGGCTGGCCGAACGCGCCTTTGTGCTCTTCGTTGGGACCTTGCAGCCGCGCAAGAATCTGCGGCGCCTGCTCCAGGCAATGGCATTGCCGGCCATGACCGGGTTCGACCTGGTCGTTGCGGGCGGGCGCGGCTGGGGTGGCGAGGACCTCGAGGTGCTTGCGCGCGAGATCGGCCTCGGCGCGCGCGCGCATTTTCTGGGCTACGTGTCCGATGAGACCAAGGCCGCCCTGCTGCGCGGCGCGCGCGCGCTGGTGATGCCGTCGCTGCACGAGGGTTTCGGCTTTCCCGTGCTCGAGGCGCAGATGGCCGGCACACCTGTCGTCGCCGCCGATACGTCGTCGCTTCCCGAGGTCGTTGGCGATGGCGCGATCCTGGTCGACCCGCTCGATCCCGCCGCGATCGCGGCCGGGCTGGCCGTTGCGGTCGGCGACGAAGTGGCCCGGGCGAGCCTCATCGCGCGCGGCCACGCCAATGCGGGCCGCTTCAGTTGGGACGTTTGCGCGCGCCAGATTCTCGGGCTGCTCGTGCCGGAAGGTGGTGCCCGATGAAGCCCGCTCTGTCGATTCTTGGCGTGCCGATCCATGACGTGGATTTTGAGGAGACCTGCGCGCAAGTGGCCGCCTGGCTCGCGGCGCCGGGCGCCCATCAGATCGCGACTGTTAATCCGGAGTTCATCATGACCGC
>JAGOCU010000070.1:0-4645 GCA_017998555.1 Thermoflexales bacterium | reverse complement strand
AATCCCTGCGCGGCGCGCGCCGCACGCCATGACTTCCACAGGCCGAGACAAGATATCGCTGGAGAAGGCCATTCGGGTCTTGCGCGATCTGCCCTTGCTCAAGAGCTTGACCGACGAGGAGTTCCGGCAGGTCGTCCGGACGGTTCGCTCGGAGAGTCTGATCCGCGGCAAGCCCCTCATTTCACCCGGCGAAGCCAACACCAATCTATACGTTGTCCGGCGCGGCCGAATGGGTTACCGCAGAGTGGTGGGCCTGCGCAGCGAGTCTTCCCTGGATGAACTCCTCCCGGGGGCATACGTCAATCTGACTGCCTTCTTGACTGGCGCACGGAACGACTTCAGTCTGGAGGCGGAGGACGACTCCGAGCTGGTGTACCTCGAGCGGGGGCCTTTTCAGGAGTTGATGCGCGGGCGGCCCGATATTGCCGCCAAGCTTCGACTGCCCGAAGAAGCGCGTGTGGCGCTTGATGACCGCAAGACCAACGCGTGGATGGTGGATGGCGAAAAGATTGAGGTCATGACGACCCGGCATTGGTGGTCATTTGTGTCCAAGCTGATCCCGCTTGGGTTGCCCCTGATTGGGATGTTCGTCGCCTATCGGACTTGGCAAGATCTCTCCCCGCTGTTTGGGGTGGCGGTCGTCGTGCTTGGCTTGCTTTGGACCGGCTGGCATCTGCTTGACTGGCGCAATGACTTCTACGCGGTCACCAACTATCGGGTGATTCATCGCGAGCGCACGATATTGATCCGGGACGACCAGGCTGAAGCGAGGCTCGACAAGGTTCAAAACACCTCGGTGAATCAGAACTCGCTGCTGGCCCAGTTGTTGGATTACGGCGACGTCGGCATCGAAACCGCCGGGGTTGGCGCGGCCGTCACGTTTGACATGATCCATGAGCCGCGGCAGGTGGCGGAGATGATCATCACCCTGCGCGACCAGTCCAAGGCCATGGTGTGGGCGACCGATCACCAGTTGCTGCGGGGCGATATCCGGCGCGAGATCGGCGCCGCGCCCAAGCTGCCTGACACGCTGAAAAAGCCGATGGTCTACAAATCGCCCATTCGACTGCGCTGGGAGGGGATTGCCAAGAGCTTTCGGAATGCCCGGAATTCGCTGTTGCCGCGTGTGCGTCTGCAGGAAGGCGACAAGGTGACCTTCCGCAAACACTGGTTGCGGCTGATTGAGACGGCCGGCCCGCAATTTGGACTGCTGGTCCTGTTCTTCCCGGTGCTGTTCATCGTGTTCTTGACGACTGAGAGCCTGCGACCGGGACCGGGGATCGGGGTCGGGCTTTACTCGGCGGCGCTCTTGTTCTCACTCGGATGGTTTCTTTGGCGATATGAAGACTGGCGCAATGACATTTACGTGCTCGACAAGGATCGGGTGATCGATATCGACCGGTCGCCATTCGGGATTTTTGGCACGCAGCGGCGCGAGGCCCGCTACGACAGCATCCAAAACGTGTCCTCGTCCACACGCGGACCGATCGATCTGATCTTCAACGTTGGCGACGTTACCGTGAAAACGGGCGGCGCGGACAACGCGCTGGTGTTTGAGCGCGTCTACGATCCGCTGGGCGTTCAGCGCGAACTGCAGGGGAAAGTGGATACCTACAAGGCTGCGCAGAAGGAGCGCGAGCGCGCCCAGCAGCGGATTGACCTGAGCGAGGCCATCGGCATCTATCACGGGTTGCGGACGGCCCCGGAGAAGTTGGCGGGCCTGGAACGCGGAATTACGGATGACGCGCAGGACATGGTAAGGTAGGCGACCACATGGTGCGAGAGATCAAAACCCTCAAGGATCCGGTCCTGCGGCGGCCGGCCAAGAAAATCGAAAAAGTCACGCCGGAGATTCGCAAGCTCATCGACGACATGTTCGAGACCATGCACGCGGCCAATGGCCTCGGGCTGGCTGCCCCGCAAGTGGGCGTCTCCCAGCGCATCTTTGTTGTCGAGATCGAGAAGGACGAGGACACCCCCAACAGCGGGATCGCCTACGCCCTGATCAACCCTGAAATCGTGAAGGCCTCCGACGAGCGCGATATTGGGCCGGAAGGCTGTCTTTCCATCCCGGGCTGGCGGGGCGAGGTGGAGCGGGCGAGCAAAGTCCTGTTGCGGGGGCTGGACCGGGATGGCAAGCGCATCCGGGTCGAGGTTGAGGGGCTGGCCGCGCGGGCCATGCAGCACGAGCTCGATCATCTCGACGGGGTGCTCTTCATCGACAAACTCACCGCCCCGGATCGGATCTGGCGGATCACCGACGACGACCACTCGCCGGTCGAGTGACTTGCATGAAGGTCATCACCCACACAACCCCGGATGTCTTCACCGCGCTGGCCGTCGAATGGAATCCGCTGCTCGAGCGCAGCGCCGCCAACACGGTCTTCCTGACGAATGAGTGGCAGGCCACCTGGTGGCGCGAGCTCGGCGATGGCGACCTGCGGGTGCTCGAGCTGCGCGACGATGATGGCGGGCTGGCCGGCATCGCCCCGTTGTTTGTCCAACGCAATGCGCTCGGAGTCGCCCAGGCGATGCTGGTCGCGTGCAAGGAAGTCGCCGACTACGTCGACTTCATCTTCGCCCGCGGGCGCGAGGCGGAGTGCCTGGCCGCCACCCTGGACGCCATCGACGCGCCCGGATTCTGGGGCGAGGGCGAGGGCGGCAATATCACGTTGTGCAATGTTCCGGAGGCGTCGACGACGCTTGTCTTTCTACCGGAGCTGGCCGCCGCGCGCGGATGGCGGCTCGATACGGCGCTGGAGGACGTGTGCCCGCTGATTGTCCTGCCTGACACCTTTGATGGCTGGCTGGCGATGCTGGACGGCAAGGAACGCCGCGAGACGCAGCGCAAATTGCGCCGGGCGAGCGAAGACACAAAGGTGGTGTATGCCGCCGACGGCGCGCGCCTGGATGCGGACGTCGACGCGTTCATTCAATTGATGAAGGCCTCTACCTATGCCAAGTCGGGGTTCATGACGGCGCGGATGGATCGTTACTTCCATGCCATCTGCCGGGCCATGTTCGACGCCGGCCGGCTGCAGCTTGCTTTTCTGGAAGTGGAGGGCCAGCGCGCGGCCGCCTACTTGAACTTCGTCTACGACAACAAAGTCCTGGTCTACAACTCCGGTTTGGACCCTGCCCGTTTCTCATATCTCAGCCCGGGGGTCGTGCTGATGGCGCGCTTGATCGAGCGGGCCATTGCCGAGAAGCGCAGCGTCCTTGACTTCCTGCAGGGCAATGAAGAGTACAAATACCGCCTCGGCGGCAAGGACACCCGGGTCTTTATCGCCACCCTGACCCGCTAAAGCCCGATTCATGGCGCGCGCTCATCCCGCTGTCATCCCGGACTCAATCAAGACACGGTATACTATGCCAGCCAGAAGAGCTGGCAGAATATTTCGGGAAAGCGTGATTTAACCCGGCGTTTGGCCATCGCGAATTTGCGAGCCTCGCCAGAATTCGATTTCCCACCATTGGATTACGATTCCATGCCCACAAAGACAATACGAGCGCTTAACAAACCCCTTAGCAAACAGAAAGCGGATACCGCAGAGAAGAAAGTGACGGCCGCGCGCCCCAAAGCGGCGCCCGCGCGCCGGACGCGAACCGCTGCAAAGCCCGCCAAGGCCGCTCCGGCCGAAGCGGCGGCCCCGATTCAGCCCGAGATCTCCTGGAAGCGGATGGACCTCCATCTGCACACCCCCGCCTCGCACGACTACGAGCAACCCGAGAAGGGCTATCTCGACATCCTCAAACAGGCGGAGCGGCGCGGTCTGGATATGATCGCCTTCACCGACCACAACACGGCGAACGGCTACCGCAACATGACCCGCGAAATTGAGGACCTCGAGCTGCTCGAGCGCCTCGGCCGCATTCGCCCCGACGAGCTTGGCCGGCTGAATGAATACCGGCGCCTGCTCAAGAAGATCCAGGTCCTGCCTGGCTTCGAATTCACCGCCACCTTTGGCTTTCACATTCTGGGCGTGTTCCCGCCCGAGAAGCCCATTCGCGACATCGAGCGCGTGCTGCTGGATCTCAAGGTTCCGACCCGCGTCATCGACAAGGGCCTGACCGAGGCGGGGGCCACCAGCGATGTGCTGGAGGCCTACAAGCGCATCGATGAGGCCGGTGGCATGGCCATCGCCGCGCACGCCAACTCATCGGCCGGGGTCGCCATGCGCGACCTGCGGCTGGGCGGGCAGACCCGGATCGCCTTCACCCAGGATCCGCACCTGCGGGCGATCGAGTTCACCGATCTCGACAAGGGCAGCCGCTCGAGCTCGCGCCTGTTCACTGGCATTCGGGCGGAGTATCCGCGCCGGATGCACCTGATCCAGGGCAGCGACGCGCACCGTGTCATCGCTGATGCCGATGTCAGTTCGCGGCCGGGGGTTGGCGATCGCAGCACCGAAGTTCAGGTGGAGGAGCTCAGCTTCGAGTCGCTTCGGGCTCTGTTCTTTACCGAGGACTTCGACAAGATTCGTCCGGCCCGGGAGACCCTCAACGTCCAGCCCGATATCCTGTCGATGGCGCGCGCGGCGGGCGAAGGCCCAACGGTCTCGTTTGTGCCGTCGGTGACCAAGAAGGCCGAGGCCGTGGCCGAGATCCTCAACCACGTGGTCGCGATGGCCAATGGCGAAGGCGG
>JAGOCU010000069.1 GCA_017998555.1 Thermoflexales bacterium | reverse complement strand
TCGACGCTGCCGTTGGCGGGGACCTTGAGACCCAGGGCGAGCGGCCGCATTTCCATCATGCCGCTGGCGGCGGCGACCGTCTCGTGGATTTCCACCATCTTGGCGACATCGGTGGACGCGGATAGCAGGATGTCCTCCGGTCCGCTGTTCTTGAGCAGCATGTAGGCGGCTGTGTTCTGGCCGGTCCCGGACCGCCGAATCCACACGCCTTCGGCGCTGATGGGTCCGGCCGCGGCCACCGGCGCGGCCGGCATCGCTGGCATGCCGGGCATGGCTGCGCCAGTCTGGAGCGCCATATCGATCTCATGCGACAGATCGTGCTGCGCGTCGTGGACGGCCTCGGAGGCGGCCAGCGCATCCTTGAGACCGTTGGCTTCGAGGGCTGTCTGGAACTTCCCAAGCGCGGCCACAAACGCCTCTCCCGGTTGCTTGAGCGCCGGCGTCCAGGTGAGCTGGCCCAGCACCTTGCGTGTGCGGATCACCACAGACGCATAGCTTGTGTTGATCTTTTGGGTGTTGCTGATCGACGTCGCCATGTCATGAAAGCCGGCCGTGTCCATCACATACTGGGCGACGCTGATGCTGAACAGGTCGGCGGCCGCCGCTTTGGCCGGGTTGCCTGCCAGCCACGCGTCGATCTCGTGCGACAGGTCGTGCTGGCCGTCGTGGACGGCATCCGAGGCCGAGATTGCCTCTTTGACTTTGTTGGCTTCCAGCGCCACGGCAAAGGCGTCAAGCGACTTGCCGAAGGCAACAGCCTGATCGTTCAGCGCCGCCGGCCAGGTCGCCTGCTTCAGCACCTTGCGCACCCGGTTGACCTTTGAGAGATACGAGGTGTCAATCTTCTGCGTGTTGCTCAACGTTGTGGCCATGTCGTGGAAACCGGCTGTGTCGAGCAGGAATTGGGCGACGCTCACGCTGAACGGGTCGGCGGCTTTGGCCTTTGCGGGCCCGCTGGTCATCCAGGTATCGATCTCATGCGAGAGGTCGTGTTGCGCGTCATGGATGGTTCCCGAGGTTTTTGTGGCGGCCGCGACGTCAGACTTTTCCAGGGCCGCGCTGAAGTCCTTCAGCGAGGCCGAGAAGGTCTTGCCCTGGCCGCTGAGCGATGCCGGCCAGTTCGTCTGGCTGAGGATCTTGGCCACCCGGTTAACCTTTGACAGAAAGGCCGTGTCGATCTTTTTCGTGTTGCTGATCGCGGTGGCCATGTCGTGGAAACCGGCTGAATCGAGATAGAACTGGGCGACGCTGACCGCGAAGGGGTCCGCCGGCCGGGTGTTGGTCATGGCCGGACTGGCGGGCGGAGCCATAGTCGGCGCGGCCGGCGGCGCCGCGGGTGCCGCGGTCGGGGGCGCGGCCGTTGGCGCAGCAACGGCCGGTTTGGGCGGCGCCTGGGTGGGCGCCGGCGTGGGCGGCACGGCAACGGCGGTGGGCGGGGCGGCCGTTGGCGTGGCCGAGGTGCCACAGCCGGCCAGTAGGAGCGCGGTCGCGAGCCCGGCCAACGGCCGGGAGAAATGTGTCTTCAAGATGGAAATCCTTCCACCTCGCTGCTCCAGCAGCGGGGCGTGTCATGCGAATGGTGGCGCGTCGCGCATTGCGCGCGAGGGCGCAGATATAGAAAAAACGGTGTGCTTATCGCAACCTGGGCGGGGTCGCGATTCGAGTGCGGAATGGGCCGGCGGCCGGCTCGGGCGCAGTCGGCGAAATCGCCATCTCCGCCCTTCGCGGAGAAATGACGACCTCGCCCGCCGTTTCGAGCACGGCTTCTAGGCCGGAACGGCCGTCTGGAGACGGCGCGGGGGCGGGTGCGGAACGCGCCGGAAAACGGCTTCAAACGCCAGGCCGATCATCGCGGCGAGCCCGATCACGAGCCAGCCCGAATCGTAGGGCGCGAGGGGAGTCTGCCAGCACTGGGTGACCTGCTGCAGCAGCGCTCGGAAACGGCCTGAATCCTGTTCCGCGCCGCATACCGGCAGGGGATCCGTGTTGGCGGCGTCGAGGAAATGATGGTCCATCGCGCCGTGCCCGAGCGCGGGCGCTGTTCCCTTCATGTGGGCGCGCATGGCCAGGTTGCACTGGATGGCGCAGACGATCGGCGCAAAGGTGATGATCAAGGCGATCAAAATCCCGAGCGCGTTCATTTCCCGCCGCTGCAACCCGTCTGACATGAGAAGGCGCGATTCTATCTCACCCCAAACAGAAATGCGTTGCCGCGTTTGCCCGTCTTGGCCAGCGCCCCCATCGCGGTCAGGCAGTAGGTGGCGCGTTGGGCGAGCCAGATCGGCTTTTCCCAGGCATCGGCCAGTTCGCGGTTGGTGAATTCGGCCGGCAGGCCGGTTGGGAGCAGGGTGAGCAAATCGGCCGGCTCCTCGAAAATCTGCCAGTCCACGATGTCCAGCAGGCGCCGCTCGATCGAGCGATACGACTTCGCCCAACGGCGTTTGCGTTTGGGTGTCTGCTCCTTGCGGATTTCTTCCTCCCGGGTGAGGACGACCTCAAGCGTCAGATTGGACCGGGTAAAGACCTCGGGGAAGCTGACCAGCTCGGCGAAGATCAGGCTGAAGTGCCCGCGCCGCGGTGATTTGCGACGTGACACGACCCGATTGTCGGTGTCGAGGCGAACCAACCACTTCTCGGCCGGGATGGGATGCACGATCCGGATTGGAAAGCGTTCGGACAGGTCGCGGACCTTGGCCTTCATCGCGCTGAAATTACGCGTCTGAATCTCAATGAGTTGGTCGGCATGCGGCGGCCGGGGCCGCCGGATATCGATCCAGTAGCCCTCGACCTTCGCTTCGAGCTCGTCATCGGGCTGGGCGAAATAGGCCTTCAGCGCGGCGTGAAGGGGGCTCTCGCGCAGGGTGCCGATCGGGCCGCTGGGCATGGGGGTCCATCGTAGCGCGGGTTTGAGCGGGTAGACGACGGCACTGCCGTCGTCTACCTGTTCAAACCCGCCCATTTTGTGAAATATGTCACAATCAACTCGGACGAATCACAGATCAGTCGCGGGGGGAAAGGAAGCAGTCCCATGTCCTCGAAGTACAGGGTCGGTGTTGGCAGCCTTGTTTGCGCGCTCTTGGTGTGGGGGCTGACCGCGGGGATCCGTCAGACGAGCGCATCTTCGCCGTCTGTCGTGTTGCTCGCAGGTCCGGACCGCGCCCTCGCGCCTGAGGTTCTAGGCGCGCCGGAGGTCGCCTACGCCAAGACCATTACCGTCACGACCGTCGCGGATCTGACCACGAGCATGTCCGAGACCTGCGCGTCCTTTCCCGGCCAGTGCACCCTGCGCCGGGCCATCGTCGAAGCCCGCGCGGCGTCATCCGGCCAGCGCCCTCTGCTGATTGCCTTCAACCTGCCGGCGGCTGAGTCAGACAACCCGCCCAGCCCGCACTTCTGGACGATCAAGATCACCGAGACCGCCAGCAGCGATCTGCGCGATCTGGCGGGTGGGCAGATCACCCTGGACGGCAGCACCCAGCCCGGCGGCCGGAGCAGCGGCCCAAAGATCATCGTGCACGGCTCGGCCGTCGCCGATCGCCTGATCGTCAATGACGGCTTCAACACGATTCGGGGCATCGCCTTTCAATACCTTTCGGTGCTCTTCAACGCCAGCGACAACGTGTTCGAGAACAACTGGATGGGCCTGACCTCGGACGGCCAGAGTGTCTTCGTCATCAACAACAACCCGTCGGCCGACCCGCGGGCCAACGCGGGCGAGGCTGAGGCCAGCCGCCGAAACATCTACCGGAATAACACCATCACCGGCTCGCGCACCAACGCCATCACCCTGCGCGGGCAAAACGGTCTCGTGCAGTCCAATCAGATCGGCACGCGCGGCGATGGGACCGTGCCGACCATCGACCCCGCCCGCTGGTGCAAGGCCAATGCGCGCTTCAACAACTGGTTTGGCGGGGCCGGCATCGTCGCCTACAACGGCTTCAACGTGATCGAGAACAACCGCATCGCCGGCCTGCTCTCGGCCAGCGACGATCCGCTCAACACCCCCCTGACCGCCATCACCCTCGAGGACGGTGACAACATCGTGCGCAACAACGTGATCGGCGTCGACAGCGCCGGTAAACCGGTGGGCACCTGCGGGAATGGGATTGTCCTCACCGACGCTCGCAATCAGTTGCTGGCCAACCGCATCGTCCGGGCGGGCATCACCAATGGCGATACCGTGATCGCTCCGCCGGGCCAGGAAGCCGACACCGGCGCGATCGGCCTGCGCGGCTCCACCCTCATCACCCAGACCCTGGGCAACAACCTGATGCGGGGGAACATCATCAGCCAATCGGTCGAGGCCATCTACTTCTACCCGTCGGTCGCCGACGGATACGCTTACTTCAATCCGGCCAAAATCACCTCCATTGTCAGCCGGACCGTCATTGGCGCGGCCGGCGATCCCGGTCAGCCGCCCGCGCCCGGGTTGCCCGTGAATAGCGCGTGCAACGGATGTGTGATCGAGCTCTTCCTCGACACGCTTGATGATCACGACGATGCGCTCCTGTCTCTGGGGGTCGTCACCGCGACCAATACCGGCGCGTTTACCTTCACCCTGGCCGCCCCCCTGCAGGCCAATCAGGGTATCCGGACCAGCAGCACAACGGTCGCTGTTAACCAAATCCAGGGATTCCCGGCCGGCACCACAACCCGCCTCTCGCTGCGAATGTATGCGCCGTATGGCCCCCTGGACAACACAGCCCCGCCGGCCGTCACCCCGCAATCGCCGCCGGCTTACCCGACCCTCGCGCCGCGGGCGATCCCGGCGCTTCCGTCGCCGGTCTACAAAACGGTGATCACCGTGACAAAGACCAGCGACCCCAGCACCAGCCTGTCACAGACTTGCTACACCACGCCTGGGACGGGCCAGACCGCCTATCCGGGCGAGTGCACCCTGCGCCGGGCGGTGGTCGAGGCGCGCACGGTCCCGGCCGCGGCGCGACCCGTGCTGATCTCATTCAAGATCCCGACCACCGACACCGGATATCTTGCCGCGCAGCAGGCCTGGCAGATCAACCTGACCAATAACTCGACCCTGCGCAATCTCGAGGGCGGTGACATCAGCATCGACGGGCACACCCAGCGGACCAACATCGGCGGCCGCACGACCGGCCCGACCATCATGATCTCAGGCACGGCCTCGACCCAGATCCTGGTGGTCGACGACGACCGCAACATCCTGCGCGGATTGGGTCTGATGGGCTTTGGCATCGTGCTGAATGACAGCGACAACTTCGTCGAGGCGAACTGGCTCGGGTTGACCCCGGATGGCCTGAGTGTCTACTTCCACAACGGCAACAAGACGGCCGAGAACGACGCGACGATCCAGGACGCCGCGGCGTCCTTCCGTAACGTGATCCGCAACAACCGCATCGCCGGCTCGCGCGCTTCGGCGATTACCTTGCGCGGCGAGGACTCATGGATCGTTGGCAACACCATCGGAACGCGGGCCGATGGCACGATCCCGGCGCCGCCGGATCCAAACAATCCGTGCGCCTTTGCGCCCGGCAGTGGAAACTGGCTGGGGGGGTGGGGGATTCAAGTTTTTGGCAAGCGGCATCAGATCGGCGGGCCAAATGCCGCCGACCGCAACATCATCGCCGGGCTGCTCATCGAGAGCGCCGATCCGAACACCACCCAGGGCATCGCCCTCCAGTTGGGTTCGGTCGGCGACTTCCTGGTCCAGAACAACTACATCGGGCGCGACGCGTTGGGCGCCGATGCCGGCACCTGCGGCGAGGGCATCCGCAACAGCAGTGAGTTCTCAACGTTGCGCGACAACGTCATCTTCACCCGCCGCGCGGCGGCCATCAACCACCTGCAGGACATCATTGGCGGGAATGGCAATACCTATCGCGGCAACCTGATCCTGAACAGCGCCTCCCCGATCGTGTTTGGGCCGACTGTGCCCAATGCGCTGGCCTACTTCAACCCGGGTCGGGTGACATCGATTGTCGGAACGGCGGTGCAAGGCACGAACGGCATTCCGGGTTTTCCGCCGGGCAATCTGCCCCCGATCGACAGCACCTGCCCGTTCTGCCTGATCGAGGTGTTCCTTGAGGATCGCGACGGGATGACCGAGAGCTTGCAATCGCTGGGTGTCGCCACGGCGACAGTCAGTGGCGACTGGACCTTCACCCTGCCCGCGGCCCTGACAAGCACCCAGGGTTTGCGCACGATCAGCACCAGCCGCAACTACGGCACGATCGCGCAGTACGAGGCCGGGACCAGCACCCGCCTGTCGCGGCTGTATGCCGACGGTGGCGTGGCCAGTGTCGGCCCCATCACGCCGCCGCCCGCTCAGATCGCCAAGGGCAAGAGCGTGACGATCACGGTGACGACGGGCTTCTCGTTTCTAGGCAATCTACCTGGCGTGACGGCATCGGTCGATTACCTTTGGTCCGCGACCAGCCTCGCCCCACCCGCGGACATCGGCGGCGGCACGACCTCGACGCGGGTCCTGAACTGGGCGTCGCTGACCGGCGAAAAACTGGTGCGGGTGGTCGCCTCGAACTTCGGGGGCGAGGCCATGTGGGAGACGACGATTCAGGTCGGGGGTCTGAAGGCGTATCTGCCGATTGTGGCGCGATAGGTCGCCACAGGAACATTTTCGGAGGCGATATGGACCGCCCCAAGCCTACGCCGGGGCGGTCCATATCGCCTCCGAAAATGCGTTCCGTCATACGCTATAGTCGCCCGACCCATGCAGACCGGACTCTATCTGCACATCCCGTTCTGCCGGCACCGTTGCAGCTACTGCGACTTCAACACGTATGTCGGCCTGAACGACTTGTACGAACCGTACACCCAGGCCCTGGCCCGCGAAATCGTGGCGCGCGCAGGCGGGCAGCGCCCTTCCGCACATACGATCTTCTTCGGCGGCGGCACGCCTTCGCTGCTGTCCGCCGACCAGCTTGGGCATCTCATCCAGACCTGCCACGACGCCTTCGACATGCAGCCTGGCGCCGAGACCACGATCGAATGCAATCCGGGCACGGTCACCCTGGATAGCCTGCGCGCGCTCAGGGCGGTCGGCGCGAATCGCCTGTCTTTTGGCGCGCAGAGCGCCGATCCGGCCGAGCTCACCTTGCTTGGCCGCGAGCATGGCTGGGCCGAAGTGACGACCGCCATCGATCTCGCCCGGGCGGCCGGCTTTGACAACGTCAGCCTCGACCTCATCTTTGGCCTGCCGCATCAGGGGCTTGAGACCTGGCGGCGCACCCTCGATGCCGCGCTCGCTCTGGCGCCCGATCACATATCGTTGTATGCCCTCACCATCGAGGCTGGCACGCCCTTGCAGGATCTGACCCGGCGCGGCACGCTGCCCTTGCCCGATCCCGACGCGGCGGCGGACATGTACGACCATGCCGAGGCGCGGATGGGCGAAGCGGGCTACGCGCACTACGAGATCAGCAACTGGAGCCGGCCCGGCCGGGCCTGCGCCCACAACCTCATCTACTGGCGAAATGAGCCATACTATGGGCTCGGCGCGGGCGCGCACTCCAGCTCGATCGATCGGCGCTGGTGGAACGCCCGGCGCCCGGCCGACTACATCGAGCGAGCCAGCCAGAGCGAGGATGCCATCCGGGCGGGCGCGGTCGAGCAATCGCATGAGGATATCGATGCGCGCATGTCGCGGGGCGAGACGATGATGTTGGGCATGCGCCTGCTGCAGGAGGGGATGACCCATGCCCGGTTCGAGGCGCGCTACGGCGCGCCGATGACGACGTTCTTTGCCGACGCCCTCGCCGATGGACAGGCGCGGGGCCTGGTGACAGTGGATGCGGACGGCGCGCGCCTGACCGAGAAGGGCCGCTTCCTCAGCAACCATGTCTTTCGGATGTTTGTGTGATGAGACGCGCACTGGTAATGCTTCCCGGATTGATGGCAGTCACCGCAATCGCGGTCTTCATACTCGGCGGATCGGCTCGGGCGTCCGAGACGGATCGCGCGCAGGCTGGACCGGCCCAGGAGGCCCTTGGCGCAACATTTGCGCCATCCCGGACGCTCTACCTGCCGGTGTTTGGAAGCGTCGGGGAGATTCCAACCGGTCCGACCACGTCGCGCTATGTCGACTCCTTGATCCCGTCGCGGCTGAACGGATGGGGCTGCGCGGCCGGTCAGGCCGCGACCTCTGGAACGATCGTCCTGGCGTTTGGGCAGCCCTATACCGTCACCCTGGGCGGCGGTGTCCAGGTGCCGGGCGTCTACTACTTTGCCGCGGAACTCGCAACGTTGGGCCAGGTCGAGATCGCCGCCCGCAACTTCATGACCGGCTACGCGAATTGCGTTCCGGCTGGGATTCCGATTACCGTCGCGCTGGGAACGAACAATTATCGTGGCGCGACGGGCAGCAATCACGGCCGCGAATGGGGTCTGATGGTGAATCGGGTTGCGGCCTCGGTTGCGGCGGCGCCGTATTCGGGCCTGATCAACGTGGTCGGCGCGATCGATGCCGAGCCGGGTTTCTACGGGCCAATTCCGACCCGGGCCTGGGTCGATGGCTACGCGTCCGTGGCGAACCGGCCGCTGCTCAACTTCGGCTCCTGCGACGGCTGTCCGACCAGCGGCGCGCCGGCCCTGAGCACCATCACGGGCGG
>JAGOCU010000068.1 GCA_017998555.1 Thermoflexales bacterium | reverse complement strand
GCCTTGGCGTCCTCGGGTGAAATCCAGCCGGCGCTCGGCTCAGGCTCCGCGGTTTCGGCATCCCCGCCCAGCACAATCGGCCGGCGTTCGCCGGCGGGCAGGGTCAGCACCCCGTTGGCGCACACACACTCGCCGTCACGGGTGACAAACTGGCAGCCCTCGGGCAATTGGGCGGCGAGCGCGCGGGCGGCCTCGAGGTCGCGGGCGACAAAAGCCCGGCCAGCCACGACCTGCAGCAGCGGGCGCAGCCAGCCTGGGGCCGAGATCATGTCCATCAGCGGCCAGGCGCCCAGGGCAAAGGCCCGCTCGCCCAGCTCGCCTGAATCGACGGTGGAGCGGATGCTGCCCAGGGGCAGCACAAGCAGGCGGCCCTGAGTGTTGCGCTGGGCGAGCCAGCGTCGAATGCCGGTCACGCCCTCTTCGGTCTCGACAATGACGGCCTTGAGCTGCTCGCCGAGGGCGGCCTCAACCGCGCGTTTGTCATCCGGGCGGACCTGGATCAGGGTGCCCAGGGCTCCGGCCAGACCGGGCAGTTTGGCCGCCTGGGCGGCCGCCAGCAGGTCATCCGATCCCTGCTGGGCGCGCATTTCAGCAAATACGCTGAAGCGCTGTGTCATCCGCTCCTCTGCTTCGGCCGTGGCGTGGGCGGTCTGGGCCGCGCCCAGCGCCGCGCGGGCGGCATCAAGCCCCCGGACGGTCTCGTCGTGGGCGGCCTGCAGGGCGGACATCCGGAGCGCGTCCTGTTCAAGCGCCGGATCGATCCGGGCGAGCGTCTGCAGCTCGCGCTCGCGCTGCGCGTTCAGGGTCTCGTTCCGGGCTTGAACATCGCCGGATTGGCGGAAGAGCTGCGCCTGGCGGCCGCGGGCCGCCGTCACCTTGTTCTGCGCGGCGCTGGTCGCGCTGTTGAGCCGGAGCAGCTCTTTTTGCGCGGCGGCCCGGGCGGCTTCCATCTCGTCGCGCGCGGTCTGGCGCTCGGTCGCCGCGCGCTGGGCGATCGTCAGGGCGTGCTGCATGGTGTCGAGCCGGGACTGGGTGGCCATTGCCATGGCAGCGGCTTGCGCGACGCGCAGCCCGTGGCCGTCCAGGGCGCTGGCCCGGCTGCCGGTCTCTCGCTCAACGTCGCTGAGCTGGCTGGCGTAGGCCCGATCGCGCTCGCGGGCGACAGCCAGCTCGCGGGAAAGCTGCTCGGCGGCCCGCCGCGCTTCGTCGCGTTGAGGCTGGAGCGTCGCGATCTGGCCGCGCAGGTCGGCAAGCTGCCCGCGCAGGGCTTCCCCGGCGTCGTCGCGCGCGCGGACGGCGGCGAGGGCGGCCGCGACGTGAGCGCGGGCCCAGTCGCGGGCCTCGCCATGCCGGACGATCGCCTCGCGCTGGGCGCGGGCCTGGATGCCAAACCAGGCCCGGGTGAGCGTCTCGAGCTCGGCCGCGAGCGTCTGGTATTGGCGGGCCCGGTGAGCCTGACGCTCGAGCTGACTCAGGCGCGGGGTGATTTCGGCCAGGATGTCGCGGGCGCGCTGCAAGTTGCCGCGAGTCTCCTCGAGCTTGCGATGGGCGTCCTCGCGCCGATCGCGATACGCGCCGATGCCGGCGGCTTCCTCAAAGAGCGCCCGGCGCTCCTCGGGCTTCTGGGCCAGCGCGTCATCGACCATACCCTGGCCGATCACTGTATACGTGCGTTCGGCCAGCCCGGTGTGGCTGAGCAAATCGCCGATGTCGCGCAGGCGGACCTTATTGCCATTCAGCAGATACTCGTTTGCGCCGTCCCGGAACGCCCGCCGGCCGATTTCGATTTCCGAAAACTCGATCGGGAAGAAGCCATCGCTGTTGTCGAAGGTGAGCAGCACTTCGGCCATGCTTGCGCGCGGGCGGCGGGTGCTGCCCGAGTAGATCATGTCATCGGTGCGCTTGCCGCGCAGGAGCGAATACGACTGCTCGCCGAGCGCCCAGCGCACGCCGTCGGCGACATTGGATTTGCCGCTGCCGTTGGGGCCGATCACGGCCGTGATGCCGGCGCCGAACTCGAACGCCTGTCGCGAGGCGAAGGTCTTGTAGCCCGAGAGAGTGACTTTCTTGAGACGCATGGACCGGCGATTGTAGCGGGTTGCCGCGCCCAATGCCTGGGGAATTTCGGCGAGATCACAATCCCCGCGCATCGCGCGGGGATTGTGATCTCGCCCACCTCGCCGTTACAATACGGCGACCTATGACCTCGGCCCCAGAAGAGCGGGCAGAGCGACCGGTCGAATCGCTTGCCAGCCTGTTGTCTCTCATCTCGCCTCGCATTGATGAGGCGGGGCTTGAGCTGGTGAAGCGCGCCTATGCCGTGGCCGAGGAAGCCCATGTCATGCAGCGGCGCAAGAGCGGCGAGCCGTATATCGTGCATCCGCTGGCGGTGGCCGGGTTGCTGGCGGCCATCAACCTGGATGCGGCGGCGCTCAGCGCGGCCCTTCTGCACGATGTGGTCGAGGACACGGTGGTCGGGCTGGACGATTTGCGCACCCAGTTCGGGGATGAGATTGCGGGCCTGGTCGACGCGGTGACCAAGCTCAGCAAAACCGCCGACTATCGCACCGACCGCGAGGCGGAGAGCCTGCGCAAGATGATGGTGGGCGTGGCCAAGGACCCGCGGGTCATTTTGATCAAGCTCGCCGACCGGCTGCACAACATGAACACGCTCAAGGCCCAATCGGCCGAGAAGCGCAAAAAGATCGCCCGTGAGACGCTCGAGATTTACGCCCCGCTGGCGAACCGGCTCGGCATGTGGGAATGGAAGCAGGAGCTCGAGGATCTGGGTTTTCAGTACGCCGAACCGCATGCCTATGATTCGATCCGGGACATGCTGGCCGAGAATGCCGATGAGCGCAAGGCCTCGCTCAATCGCTACATCCAGATGTTGCGCGACGAACTGACCCGGGTCGGTGTCGGCGATGTGACGATCACGGGACGGACCAAGCAGATCTTCAGCATCTGGCGGAAAATGCAGAGCAAGGATCGCAGCTTCGACCAGATCATGGACACCCGGGCGATCCGGGTCATCATCGAGGATGGCTCGCCCCGCGGCCCGATTCCTGGCGCGCCGCCCGAGAACCCCTGTCTGGCGGGCGATTGCGACGATGTGCCGGTGGAGGCCATCGTCAAGGGTCTGAACAATGAGCGCCAGCGCGAGACCGAATCCCGGCCCGCCGAGCCCGATCGCATGCGCGAGGAAATGGCGGTCTTCCGGTGCTATCAGGTGCTCGGCGTCACCCACCAGTTGTGGACCCAGATTCCGCGCGAGTTCGACGACTATATTTCGCGGCCCAAGAACAACAGTTATCGCAGCCTGCACACGGCGGTTCGGACCGGCGACGGAAAAACGCTGGAAGTTCAGATTCGGACGCGCGCGATGCACAACCATGCCGAGTATGGCGTGGCCGCGCACTGGCTGTACAAGGAGTCATCGGCGCTCAGCGGCAACTACCAGCAGTATCTGAAGACCCTGCAGGATTCGATCCAGAGCCTGAGCACCGCCGAGAATGACGCGCCCAGTTTTGTGGATGCGCTCAAAGAGCAGAATGTCGACCAGCTCAAGGAGACGGTTTTCTGCTTCACGCCAAAGGGCAAGGTGATTGAGCTGCCGCGCGGCGCGACGGTGCTCGATTTTGCCTATCACATCCACACCGATCTCGGTCATCGCTGCCGCGGCGCGAAGGTGAGCGGGGCCTTCCGTCCGGTCACGTACAAGCTCGAGGACAACGACCAGGTCGAGGTGATGGCGCGGCCCGACGGCGGCCCGAGCCGGGACTGGCTGCGCGGCGACTATGTCCAGACCGCCAGCGCGCGCAACAAGATCCGCCAGTATTTTCGGCGCCTGGATCAGGATCAGAACATCGCGGCCGCCAAGGAGATCATCGAGCGTGAATTCCGCCGGCTTTCGGTGACGGAGTGGATGAACCTGGCCGAGCTGCTCAAGCTCTTCAAGATGGAACCCGACCAGGAGTCGGAGTTTCTCGAAAAGGTGGGCTCGGGCGCGATCTCTCAAACCAGCCTGGCCTCGCGGATCCTCGAAGAAGACAAGCACCGTCATCAGGGCCGCGAGGCGCGCACCAGCATCATTCAGTCGTTTCTCAGGCGGGCGGATTCGCGGGTGGACAAGACCGTCAAGCGCGGTTGGGCGGTTCCGGGAGCGCACGGCCTGCTGATCCAGGAGGCCACCTGCTGCAAGCCGTTGCCCGGCGACCAGGTGATTGGCTATCTCACCCGCGGTCAGGGGATCCGGGTGCATCGCCGGGATTGCAAGAACATCCTGAGCGCGGACGGGAACCGGCTGATCGATGTCGCCTATATGGTGGGTGATGCGATCGCGACGATGGATGAGGTTCAGGTCCTGATTACCGGCGCTGACCGGCCCGGCCTGATCCACGACATCACAGGCGTGCTCACCCGCAAGGTGATCAACATCCTCGATATCAAGGTGATCCATCGCGACAACCGGATGGGCGAAGCCATCGTCTGGGTGAAGATGGGCATCTCCGATGCGCGCCAGCTTGCGATGGTGCTGGAGCAATTTGGTTCCGTGCCCAACGTGCTGGAAGTGCAGCGCGTCACCCGGCCGCGGTAGAGACGCGCCGCGGTAGAGACGCGCCGCGGTAGAGACGCGCCGCGGCGCGTCTCTACGATCGTTTGCGCCGCAGATCCGGCAGGCGGGCCAGCCGGGTGGCGTGCTCGGAGATGAACTGGCGCAGGGCCGTTGGGCGAAAATCCACCCGCCCAAATGAGGCCGGGCGCAGGCTCAGCCGATACGGCAGATACTTGCCGCGGTCCGGATCGAGCAACTCTCTCCCATTGCGGCGCGCCAGATCCAGGTCGATCAGCCGGCATACATAGAAATGCTCGCGCAACAGGTAGTTTCGGGACAACTGCGTGTCGATGATCAGAACCTTGCGCAAGATGCGCACCCGGGCGCCGAGCTCCTCCATGATTTCGCGGCTGAGCGCGTCTTCGAGGGTGGCATCGTCGTCTTCGACCCCGCCGCCACAGGTGACGTAGTAGTGCGGCCGATGGGGCTTGATGCGCTTGATGACCAGAATGCGATCGGCGCCGGTGAGGATGATGCCGCGCACGCGGTGGTTGACCTTCATGAATCCTTAACAAGTGTAGCGCAAGAGTTTTTCGATTGCAGCAGGCTCCGCCCCGGCGTATGCCGGGGCGGAGCCTGCTGCTTTCGATATAACTTCTTGATGCGGGTATCATTTCAACCACCTCCCAGCCATGTCGTTCGTCCATCTGCACGTCCACTCCGAATACTCGCTTCTCGACGGCCTCAGCCGGGTCAAGGACCTGGCCGCGCGGGCGGCCGAGCTGGGCATGCCGGCCCTCGCCCTGACCGATCACGGCGCGATGCATGGGGCGATTGAGTTCGCCGATGCCTGCGCCGAGAAGGGCATCAAGCCCATCATCGGGATCGAGAGCTATCTGGCCCGCTGGGGCCGGCGGATGCAGGACCGCGACGGGGCGCACGACCGCTCGCCGTATCACCTCCTGCTGCTGGCCCAGAACAACCAGGGTTACAAGAACCTGATGCGGCTGGCCACCCGCTCGCAGCTCGAAGGCTTCTATTACAAGCCGCGCGTCGATCACATGGCGCTGCGCGAGCACGCCGAGGGCATCATCTGCACCAGCGGGTGCATGGCCGGCGAAGTGCCGCGTCTGATTGGGCAGGGCCAGATCGAGGAAGCCCGCGAGCGGCTGCTGTGGTACCGCGAGGTCTTTCCCGACCGCTTCTACATCGAGCTGCAGGACCACGATATTCCCGAGCTCGCCCAGATCAACCGCCAGCTCGTGGACTGGGCGCGCGAGTTCAGTCTGCCCCTGATCGCCACCAACGATGCGCATTACGTCCGGCGCGAGGATGCAAAGGCCCAGGACCTCATGCTGTGCCTGCAGACCCAGACGATGTTCGACGATCCGAAGCGGATGCGGATGAACAACGACAGTTATTATCTGCGCACGGCCGAGGAGATGCGGGCGATCTTCGACCCGATCGCGCCCGAAGCGGCGGCCAACACCCTGCGCATCGCCGAGCAGTGCAACATCTCGCTCAAGAGCAAGACCTTTCACCTGCCGGTCTTCAACCGGCCCGCGGCTTTTGGCAGCGACGCCGCATATCTGCGTCAATTGTGCGAGCAGGGCTTCCAGGAGCGATACGGGATTTCCCCCACGTCGCCCGCTTCAGCCGATGACACCCCGATCGCCCTGACCCGCCGCTCGTCTCTGGCCCTGCCTGCCGCCGACAACCACCCCAACATGACCCCGCGCCACCTGCGCGAACGGCTGAATTTCGAGCTGAGCGTCATCGTCGACATGGGGTTTGCGACCTATTTCCTGATCGTGTGGGACCTTATTCGTTTCTGCCGCGAAAACGGCATCTGGTGGAATGTGCGCGGAAGCGCGGCCGGCTCGATGGTCTCGCATGTGCTCGGCCTGACCTACATCGAACCGGTCAGCAACGACCTGCTGTTCGAGCGTTTTCTCAATCCGGGCCGGGTGTCGATGCCCGACATCGACATGGACTTTCCGGATGATCAGCGCAACAAGCTCGTTGACTACACGATCGAGACGTATGGCAAGGAGCAGGTCGCCCAGATCATCACCTTTGGCACGATGCAGGCCCGGGCCGCGCTCAAGGATGTCGGCCGCGCGCTTGGCATCAGCCTGCCCGAAGTCACCCGTTTGACCTCGCTGGTCCCGGCCGTCCCGGGCAAGCCGGTGAATTTGAAGCAGGCGCTCGAGGAAGTGCCGGACCTCAAGCGCATCTACGAGACCGAGCCGCAACTGCGCGATCTGTATGACAAAGCGGTCAGCGTGGAGGGCACCACCCGGAACGCCGGCACGCATGCCGCCGGGGTCGTCATCGCCGACAAACCGCTGATCGAGTACGTGCCCCTGCATCGCCTGACCGGCACGCCCCTGACCGAGAAGCTCAATGCTGTCACCCAGTACGAGATGACCCAGCTCGAGGCGATCGGGCTGCTCAAGATGGATTACCTGGGCCTGCGCACGCTCACCATCATGCGCCGGGCCTGCGAGCTGATCGAACAGCGCCATGGCAAACGCCTGGATCTGAATTCGATTCCCATCCACGAGAAAGCCATCTACGACATGCTCTCGCGGGGCGATGTGGCCGGTCTGTTTCAGGTGGAAGGCAGCGGCATGCGCAATTTGATGCTCAACATGCGCCCGTCGCGCTTCGAGCATGTGGTCGCGGCGCTGGCCCTTTTCCGGCCGGGACCGATGGAATACATCCCGGACTACGTGCGCCGGATGCATGGCGAAGCGAAGGTCGAATACCGCCACCCCGACCTGGCCCAATCACTGGCTGAGACGTACGGCATCATCGTCTACCAGGAGCAGATCATGCGGGTGGCCCGCGACATTGCCGGCTACTCGGTGGGCGAAGCCGACACGATCCGCAAGGCGGTCTCGAAGAAGAACGCCGAGCAACTGCTCAAACACCGCAACAAGTTCAAGGAAGGCGCGATCCGCAAGGGCTACTCCGCGGAGGTCGCCGACGGCATCTTCAGCGACATCGAGTATTTCGCGCGCTACGGCTTCCCCAAGGCCCACGCCGCCGACTACGCCCAGCTCACCTGCCAAACGGCCTGGCTCAAGTCTCATTACCCGCTCGAGTTCATGGCCGGGCTCATGACCTGCGAGGCCGGCGACAGCGCGCAGATTGCCGCGCTGGTCAACGACGCGCGCCGGCGCGGGATCCAGATCCTCCCGCCCAGCGTCAATGCCTCCGGCCGGGAATTCACCATCGAGACCCTGCCCACGGCCGGGAAAGCTCACATGCCGTCGGAAGCGATCCGCTTCGGCCTGATGGCGATCAAGAACGTCGGCAGCGGACCGATCGACACGATTCTGGCGGCCCGCGCGGAAGGCGGGCGCTTCAAGACGCTGGATGATTTCTGCCGGCGGGTGGACATGAGCCTCATCAACAAGCGCGCGATCGAGGCCCTGATCAAGGTCGGCGCGCTGGACGAGTTTGGCAGGCGCCATATTCTGCTGGCCGCGATCGATGCCATTGTGGGCGCCACCGCCCACGCCCGCAAAGCGGCCGAGATCGGGCAGGGCATGCTGTTTGGCGGGTTCGATGCGGGCGATGATTTGCCCCTGGTAACCCTGCCCCGGAACGCGCCCGAGATTCCGCGCAAGGAGCTGCTCGCCTTCGAGCGCGAGTTGAGCGGGGTGTATTTGTCCGAACATCCGCTCGCCGCCAGCATGGCCCAACTGACGGAGTACATCACCCACGACAGCGCGCACATGACCGACGCCGACAACGGGACCAAGGTCGTCGTCGCCGGGGTCATCACCCACGTCCGCCCGCACACCAGCAAGGCCGGCAAGGCGATGGCCTTTGCCGGCCTGGAAGATCTGTTCGGCGCGATTGAGTTGACGATCTTCCCCCGCACGTGGGAGGAGAGCCGCGAGCTCCTGGTCAAGGACAAACTGCTCGTGGTGTGGGGCAAGGCCGAGGTCAAGGAAGGCAGCACGCCTAAAGTTGTCGTCGATCGGGTCAACGACTCGCTCACCCGGGCCCGGGCGCGGGCCAGCCATGAGGTCGAGCCGGCGGATGATCCGTTCTCGGACGCGATGTGGAATGAAATGGGACAAGGCGCAACGCCGGCCCCCATGCCGGTGATCGCCCCGAGCGCCGCGGTCGAGGCGCTTGACGACGCGTCATTTTCGGATGATGGCATGGCCGAGGACTGGTC
>JAGOCU010000067.1:5938-8775 GCA_017998555.1 Thermoflexales bacterium | reverse complement strand
AGGGTGCTGGCATCCGCCCAGGCCCCCGCCGCGTCCGTGGGTCCGTCGGTGCCGTCGGTGCCGAAGCTGGCGAGCGTCATCCCGGCGGACGGCCTTTCGCTGAACGCGATGGCGGCCGCCAGGGCCAGTTCCTGATTGCGCCCGCCCTTGCCATTCCCGCGCAAGGTCACCGTCGTCTCGCCGCCGTAGATCAGGGCCGTGCCCGGCGCCGCGGCCCGCAGCTCGGCGAGGATGCGTCCGGCGACGTCGCGGGCCTCGCCGCTGAGGGCGGTCGTGACGACCCGGGCGGTGTAACCCTGCGCCGCCGCCGCCGCGGCCGCCGCGGCGCAGGCCTGGGCGTTGTTGGCCACCAGCACATTGCGCGCCGCCGGGTCATGGGTGAGCCCCGACGCGATCACCGACAGCGAATCGCCGATGACGTCCGAGACAACCAACCCCACGACGGCCGCCGGCGCGGCCAGGCGGGCCAGGCCGCCGGCTTTCAGGCGATCGAGCCGGCCGCGCACCGCGTTCATCTCGGTGATGTCGGCCCCGCTGCGCAACAGCGCGTCGTTGATGGCCCGGGCGGTGTTGAGCGAGATGCCCGGATGGGGCGCGAGCAGCAACGCCGACGCCCCGCCACTGACGCACACGATCACGAGGGAGTCGGGTGCGAGGTCGGTCAGCGCCGCCCGGACCGCCGTGCCGCCGCGCACGCTGTTCTCATCCGGGGTGGGGTGGCCGGATTCGATCAAGGCCGCAAAATCCGGCGCGCGGGCGGCGGCGTCCGCTGGCAGATGGCCGTACTTGGTCACCACCACCATCCGGCGCAGGCGATCGGCGACCAGCGGGATAACGGCCTGGGCCATCGACCAGGCGGCTTTGCCGGCCGCGATCAGAACGACGGCTGGACACGCGCCCAGGTCGTAGCGCGCGCCGTCGCTGAGGATGAGGGTGTCGCCCTCGCGCCGGGCATGCTGGCGCACGGCCCGGCCCGGGTCGGCGGCGCTCAGCGCCGCGCGCAGGATGGCTTCGAGGTCGCTACGCATCGGGGGTTGGGCGTTTGCGCGGGTCGGGCGTGCGGGTGAGGGCGAACATCGCCTGCACGACCGGACCGATGCACAACGCAAAGGCGAGCGTTCCCACCCCGACGCTGCCGCCGAGCAGCCAGCCAATCGCCAGCGCGCCGACCTCGATCAAGGTCCGGGTGATGCGCAGGCTCCAGCCCGTGCGGCGGGTGAGACCCATCATCAGCCCGTCGCGCGGACCGGCCCCGAGGTTGGCCCCCAGATACAAGGCGCTGGCGAAGCCGATCACGCCGATCCCGAGCGCCATCTCGAGGCCCTGGGGCAGGAACGGCGCGCCGGGCGCCAGGGCCTGAATGACCGCCAGCGGCGGCAGAAGTCGCAGCATCTCGTTGATGACCACCCCGATGACGATGATGTTCAGAATGGTGCCGATGCCGGGCCGCTCGCGCAGCGGCAGCCACAGCAGCAGAATGGGGACGCCCACCACGATGCCGACCGTGCCGAGCGACACGCCGGTGATCCGGCTCAGACCGTCGTTGAGCACCTCCCACGGGCCCAGGCCGAGATCCGCGTGTTTCATCAGGGCAATCCCAACCCCAAAGGCGACCAGGCCGGCCATCAGGCGCGCCCAGCGGCGGGCCTGGCGGGAAAACTCGGGTTGAACCGTCATACGCAACTCCAGGCCGGCATCATACCGTTGGCGAGTTCCAGCGGCCCGCCCGCCCGCGCATCGATGGGGACCACCGTAATCCGGGCGATGTCGTTGCGAATCTCGTTCAGAAGAATCGCATCGCTGTCCGGCGACCAGACTTGATGGCTGTGGGCATACTGGTCAAAAAACGGCAGATAGCGGCCGATGAAAACGTCCAACGGTCTGAAGGTTTTCAGAAGCCGATTCCGCCCGGTCGCAAGATCGGCCACCCACAGGTTGAGCCACAGCGTGCGGTCGGCGGCGGCTTCGGGCGCGGCGCGCAGACCGCCCGGGTCGGGTTTGGGATTCAGCCCAAGCGCGCGCTGAACGGTGGCAAGCGCCGTCGCGACGGTCATAAACGCGATCTTGTTTCCGTCCGGCGACCAGAAGAAGGCCAGGGCCAACTCGTCACTGATCTGGCGCGTGCTCCCATCCAGCTCGAGCAGGCGCAGCGGGCCATACGAGGCCCGGGCCGGACCGGGCGGGCAGATGTAGGCGAGCTGGTCACGGGCCGGGCTCCAGGCCAGGGCGACGATCCCAAAGTGAGTGACCGTGACGCCCTCATCGAGACGCCGCCCGTCGATGACGATCTCCGTCTCTCCGGCCAGATTGACCCGCGCGTAGGCCCAGTGTTCGCCGCTCGGCGCGATGCCCGGCGACTGGAACAGCCCGGGCTGGTCAAGATTCTCGGAGGCAATGCTGCTGCCCGGTTTGAACGGATCCACAAAACCGAGCCGGCCTTCGTTGTCGCCGGCAAATCCCTGATGAAGCAGGATGCGATCGCCTTCTGGCGCCCACTGCCAGAAACAGGGGCGTCCGGTCGTGATCAGATGTCCGGTGTGCTCGCCTTCGATCGAGACCAGGCGCAGGCCCATCGTTTGCTGGGGCGGCAGGCCCGCCAGGAAGGTCAGGTGCCGGCTGTCTGGAGCCCAATAGAGGTAGATGGGCGGGCCGCCCCGGCTGTCATATACGGGCGGCGGCAGGGTGGACAGGGCGTCCTCATCTTCAAACACAAAGATGCCGGCGCTGGAGCGGCTGCTGCCGATGGCGGCGACATGCCGGCTGTCGGGCGACCAGGCGGGGAACTGAAAGAAACGGTCGCGCGAGAGCATGCGCGGGTCCGAGCCGTCGGGGGCCAT
>JAGOCU010000067.1:0-5838 GCA_017998555.1 Thermoflexales bacterium | reverse complement strand
GGCGTCGCCAAAGGTGCAATGGATGAAGCCATCCGCGGCGTAGGCTTTGGGCGTAAAGGGCTGGTCGGGCGGGGCCGCATTCCAATCGTGGGTCGATACAAGGTGAAGGATCATGGCCTATTTCCCGTCGGGATCGAGCATCGCTGGCGTGGTCGCGCCTCGGCGGGCGATGGCCGCCAGGCCGATGCTGATCACATACAGCACCATCAGGGGCGCCATTACGATCAGCATATTCACCGGATCCGGCGTGGGCGTAATCAGCGCCGCCGCAAGGGCAATCACCAGGATCGCGTAGCGCCACTGCCGCAACAGCACCCGCGCCGTGATCACATTCAGCTTCGCCAGCAGGAAGATGAAGATCGGCATCTCAAAGGCGACGCCCATCCAGAAAATGACGTTGGTAAAGAACGGGAGTGTTTCATCGATCCGATACTGCGCCTGAAACACACTCGGAAGCAGGTTCGACAAGAAGTCGATGGCATTCGGCAGGAACAGAAACCACGAGAATGCCATCCCCAGAATGAACAGGACAGAAGCCATCGGCAGACCGATAATGAGCCAGCGCCGCTCGCGCGGCAGCAGACCGGGCATGATGAAGGCGATGATCTGGTACAGGATCATCGGCATCGCCAGCGCAGCGCCGATCGTGACCGAAATCATGAAGTAGTTGGTCAGACCTTCGGTCGGATTGATGACGAAGAATTTCTGGCCGGGGACGCGCTCGGCAACGGCGCGCAGCGCGGGCTCGGCCAGGACAAAGCCAATCACGGTTCCGACAACGAGCGCCAGCACAGCCCGGAACAGCCGATCCCGCAGCTCGCGCAGATGGTCAAGCAGGCTCATGGCCTCTTCTTGCGGTTCTTGGGTGTCCATGGATTTGGCGGTTAACTCTTCCATGGATTGTCGTCACTCAGGGCGACGCCCGCGGGCGCCGGGGGAGGGGCGATGCTGTTCTCGAGCGGCGGAGGGGTGGCTGCTTCGGGGCTGGCCAGTGGCGCTGCGGCGACATCCGCCGGCCTTGAGCTTTGCTGTGTCTCGGCGGCGGCTGAGGCCGGCTGGCCGGGCTGTGGATCAAAGGGCGGGAACGACATCGGCGTTTCATTCACGGTAGCCATTTGAACCCCGCCAATTGTTGGGCCCGTGGGCGGCGCGGGCGCGGCTGCCTGTGCCTCCTCAGGCGGGACCAGGCTGATGGGCGGGATCAAGTTGCGCACATCCGTAATTTCGCGAATCGAATTGATATCCTTGCGCAAGTCCCGGGTCGCATCATCGATCTCTTTGGCATACGGCCCGAGCTCTTTCTGAACCTCGGCCGAGAGGGCGGTATAAACCTCGCGCATCTTGCGCACACTCCGCCCGAAGTTGCGCATCAGCCCAGGCAACCGATCCGGGCCAAACACCAGCAGGGTGAGCACCGCAATGGCCAGGATCTCCGGCAGACCCATCCCGAAAAGCGTTCCGTTCATGGTGAGGCAGGCGCCGGCGTCGTCGGAGAGCCGCGATACGCGATGCGGGCGGTGACCGCGCCGAGCACGCCATGGATGAAGCGAGGCGAAGCGTCCGAGCCATAGATCTTGGCCAGTTCAACCGCTTCGTTAACGATGACCTTGACCGGCGCGAGTTTGGCGACCAGTTCGTGCACGGCGATGCGCAGGATGTTCCGATCGATCGCGGCCAGGTCCGAGATCGGGTGCTCGGGCGCGCACACGCCCAACAGCGCGTCGATGTTTCCGCGATTGACCGTCACCCCGCTGACGAGCTGTGACGCGTAGGCGATGGCGTCGGGGCCGGGCGCAAGGTTGGCCTCCTCCGCCTCATCGTCAACCGGCCCGGCATCCGGCCCGGACGCGTCGTCGCGCGCGGTGCTCTGGGCAATGAGGCGCCCAAGCGCCTCGCCGACCGGGTGATGGGCGAGGTCGGACTCGTACAACGCAACCAGCGCGAGGGTACGCGCTTCGCGCCGTTTGGGATTCGAGGATCCAGTCACGCGGGAATCCGGACATCCTCGAACGTCACATCGACCGCGGTGACGTCCATGCCAACCAGTTCTGCCACCGCGCTGGAGACATCGGTTTGAAGTTTGTGGCCCAGTTCAATCAGTGAAACGTCGGCGGCCGCGACAAGCCGCAGACGCACGTGGGCGCGCTTGTCGCGCACGGCAACCTCAACGCCGCGGAACGCGTCGCGCGACGCGTGCTGCGCGCCAGGCTTGTCGACAAGGGCCAGCACGCCGGGTGTGGCCAGGGTCGTTATGCGCGCGACTTCGCGAACAACGTCGGGGGAGATTGATACCGTGCTATCCATACGTTCCTATTGCATCACCAGCCCGCCATCCACCGACAATACCGCGCCGGTGATGTAGGCGGCCAGATCGCTGGCGAGAAATGATACCGCATAGGCCACGTCTTCCGGCGTGCCAAAGCGTCCGAGCGGGGTGGCCTTGATGGCCATCTCCTTTTGCTCAGGGGTAAGCACACTCGTGAGCGCGGTCGGGATGAACCCGGGGGCCACACAATTGACCGTGATCCCGCGCGAGCCCACTTCCTTGGCCATCGATTTGGTGAAACCGATCACACCGGCTTTGGCGGCCGCATAGTTGGTCTGTCCGGCCCCGCCGGCGAGGCCGACCACCGAGGTGATATTGACGATCCGGCCGGCGCGCTGGCGGATCATCCCGCGCGAGGCGGCTTTGCAGCAGTTGAAGACGCTCTTGAGGTCGGTGGCCATGATGTGGTCCCAGTCGTCCTCCTTCATCGTCATCAGCAGCGTGTCGCGGGTCGTGCCGGCGTTGTTGACCAGGATGTCGAGTCGGCCATAGGTGTCGACGGCATATTTGACGAGGGCCTGGGCGGCCTCGTATTTCGACACATCAGCCTGAATTGCCGACGCTTTCCCGCCCGCGGCGGTGATTGCGGCGACGACCTCTTCAGCCGCCGCGGCGCTGGCGTTGTAGTTGACGACCACGGTTGCGCCGCGCGCCGCGAGATCGAGCGCAATGGCGCGCCCGATCCCGCGCGACGCGCCCGTGACAAGGGCGATCTTGTTTGTCAGGTTCATGGGGGTAGATTATGGCCTAGAAGCGGCGACGGGGACTTCAACCAGAAACGATATCCCCCGTCCCGGCGTACGCCGGGACGGGGGATATCGTTTCTGGAGAGAATCCTGTCCGCGATACTGGGGCGAACAGGGCTCACCCAATCGCCATCGTCTCGGCCTCGGGCACGATGCGCTTGACGAGGTTGGACAGCACGTCTTTGGGGCCGAGTTCGATAAAGCGGGTGACGCCCAGGGCCGCCATGGCGCGCACGCTGTCCGTCCAGCGGACGGGCGAGGTGAGCTGGGCCTTGAGCTCGGCCCGGATGTCGTCGGGGTGGGTGATTGGGCGCGCGGTCGTGTTGCCGATGACCGGGATGCGGGCGGGCAACATGGGGGTGCGCTCCACGACGGCGGCGAAGGCGTCGCTCATCGACGCCATCAGCGGCGAGTGCGAGGCGATGCTGACATTCAGCACGACCACCCGGCGCGCGCCGCGCGCCTTGAGCAGGGCGACGGCGGCCTGTACGGCTTCTCGGCCGCCCGAAATCACGAGCTGGCCCGGGCAGTTGTCGTTGGCGGGAACCACACCGGGCTGCATCTGGGCCGAGACTTCGGCGCAAACCGCCTCCACGAGAGACGTTTCCGCGTTCAGCACGGCGGCCATGGCGCCCGGTTCGCGCGCGCCGGCCTCCTTCATCAGCCGCCCGCGCGCGCGGGTGAGGGCGACCCCGTCTTCGAACGTGACGGCTCCGGCCGCGCACAACGCGCTGATTTCACCCAGGCTGTGACCGGCCATGACGATCGGCGCTTCGAGTTCGCCCGACAGCTCGGCCATGAAAAAGGCGGCCAGGCTGTGCGTGAAGAGCGCGGGCTGGGTGTTGAGGGTGTCGGCCAGATCAGCTTCGGGACCCTCCCAGCACAGGTGGCTGAGCGAGAACCCAAGCGCGGCATCGGCGCGATCGAAAGTGCCCCGGAAGATCGGGCGCACGCGGGCCAACTCGGCGCCCATCCCGACGAATTGCGAACCCTGGCCCGGGAAGACGTAGGCGGTGGCCATGCGAGAAAACGAAAGGGGTGACGCGGGCGCGCCACCCCTGCGTTTGACTCTACTTCTTCTCGTCGCCTTCTTCAGCCTCGGGTCTGGCGACCGAAACGACGGCCTTGCCGCGGTATTCGCCGCAGCTCGGGCAGACGATGTGCGGCGGCTTTGGCTTGCCGCAGGTCGGGCAGGCCGCCAGGGCGGTCGGCGTGAGGAAGTCGTGCGCGCGGCGGCGATGTGTGCGGCCGGCCGAGAATTTGCGCTTAGGCAGTGGACCCATGACTCGATACTCCTTGCGTGCCCCGGCATTGTGGGCCGGGTGTGTGACATAAAACACGCGCCTCGTCGGCGCGCGGCGTTCCGTTGTATTAGCGGGATCGAATTCTACCAAACTTTCTGGCGGGCGGGCGTTCGACAGGAGAAAGGAGGGAACCGATATTCCTTCATTCTTCCTTTCTTCTGTTGCCTTTGCGGTCCGCAAGAGCGTCGGGCGGCTGTGCAGCACAGTGTTGATCGCTTGGGATTTGACTTTGCAGCAGCCATGGTCCGGGCCGATGGCATGGCGCGGGGAAGCCCATCGCGCTAAGATGGGGCAGATATGGGCGCATGGAGGGCAAGATGAACAACACACCACATCTCGTGGACATTTCGTCGTTGGTGGGGGAGCTTGACCAGCTCAACGACCTCAGCGGATCAGATTCTGAGCATTTCGATGCGTTGCTCGACCTGGTGGAGCGTCTGCGGGTCGTCTCGGCTCAAGCGCGGGCCGCATCACCGTCCGACGAAGGCTGGGCGGCGGTCGCCTTTGGCGGGGGCGATGACCTCGACCTGTACTGCAGTCGGCTCAACGCCGCCAACCGGGTTGTGCGGGCAACCTGGGCGGCTGGACAGCTTATGAGCACCTGGCACTCCGCCGGCGATCGGATGTGGCTGATTCAGATCGGCCCGGACGGCGCGTTTCACAAATCGGTCCATACCGGGCCCACCGCCGTGGAAGGAGATCTGATCGCGCCGGGTCTGCCGGCCGAGGTCGAGGCCCTCACCAGCGGCATGCTCGACGACCTCAAGGGACGGGTCAACGAGGAAACCCGGGCGTTGATCGAAGCCGCCATGTTGGCCCCGCCCGGCGCCAGCCCGAACGGCAAGAATGGGTTGAATTGACAGGTGGGCGCTTCAGCGCAACACGCTGGGCAGCCAGGCGCGCCGCGCCAGGGTGATCGACCGCCATTCGAATGCGCCAATATCGGGCGGGGCGCTGCGCGGATAACCCTCGAGATCGGCGGCGATCCCGAGGTCGAGACCATGGTCGATGGCCGGGCTGCCCGTCTGGAGATGGTAGTTGCCGTTCGCCGCGCCTGCAAAGAGCGGATCGCCCGTCAGGCTATATGCGCCGGTGACCACGCCGGTCGTCCGGGTGATCGCGCCGTTGAAGAGGTTGTAGTTCTCGAGCGTTTGGCCAGCCCCCCAGGACTCGATCCCCACCCGGTAGTTGGACAGGATGGTGTCGGTGATCTGGGCGTTCTTGCCCGTCAGGCCGTTATAGACATAGATCGCTGAGCCGGCGCCCTGAGTCGGGCTGGCGATCGTGAGGTGGGTCAGGCGGACCGGGTAGGGCCGGGTGATGAAGAGGGCCGAGCCGATGGTCGTCGATGCGACGTTGCGGTCGAAAAGGGAGTTGATGATCCAGGTCGCGGAGCCGGATCCGGGTGCGGCGCCTCCGCCCCGGGCCGCGCGATTGGCGACGAAGCGCGTCTGCCAAACAT
>JAGOCU010000066.1 GCA_017998555.1 Thermoflexales bacterium | reverse complement strand
TCCGCCCGATATCGCCCTTGAGGGCGAAGAACTCGACAAACAGGGTGAGGGCAAAAGCGCCCGCCGCCAGAGCCCAGGCCGCCCGCTCGTGCAGGCTGGCGTCACGGTCGAAGAGGCGCGCCGCGCAGATGCACAGCATCGGGACGGCCACGACGGCCGCCTCGATGCCGAGCAGGTCAAGCGCGGCCGCCGCGGTAAGGCCCGCAACTGCGAGCGCGATCAGCGCCCCGCGCTGGGACGCGGCGGATCGCGCGATGCGGGCCAGGCCAAAACCCGCCAGTGGCACAACGAACAACGCATAGACCGATATGTAGGGCCACAGGGGCGTGCGCTCGCCCATCCACAGGGTGAGACTGCTGTAGGCGGTGCCGTAGTTCTCGAGATAGGGGATGAACGCCGCCCGGGTCGCCAGGAGGAACACAAGCGCCAGAGGGACAGCCGTCCACCCGGCCCGCCAGCGCTGTCCTGGCGCCGCGCCGGCGGCGGCCGCCGCGATCATCGCTGTCGCGCACAACGCCGCGTGGACGGGGTAGTCCCAGGTGTTGGTCGGCCACAGCGCGCCAACCGTCACGGCCGCGATGGCGATCGCCCCCCAGCGCCGCGCGCCGCGGGCGAAGGCGCTGGCCATGCCCAGCGCGGTCAAGGCAAGCGGCATCGCCATCATGTGGGCGTGCAGATCGGCATAGATAAACGTAAAGAGCGGAAACTCCGCAATGGGAAGCGCGTCCACCGGATACGCGTCGCGGGCCGTCAGACGGGTGGGATTCCAGTAGTGCGCCCAGCCAAAGTTGGCGGGTCCGTTGATCAGCCACTTCTGGATGCCGTTGACCAGGTTGTTCAGTATCCCGGCTTCGGGCGGCCCCCCCATCCTCAGCCAGTTGGAATACAGCACGCTGATCGCGTCGATGTTGCCGAGCCCCACGACGAGCAACGCGGCCAGCCCGCCCGCCCACAGGGTTCCCCGCGGCAGCAGAATGTCATCGGCATCGCGTTTCGCCCGCCAGCCCGCAAACAGGCTCGCGCCCGCGCCAAACGCGGCGCTGGCCGTCATGCCAAACAAGGCGGGAATCGCCAGGTTGTAGGCCACCCCCGGCTCGATCCCCAGCGCCTTGATCGGCACGCCGATCAGAACAAATCCGAAGTAGTAGTAATTGATGTAGCCGCCCGAGAACCAGGGATCGTAGGGCGGGAAGTAGGTCGACTTGAGGGTCGCGGTGAGATAGGCCAGGTCCATCGGCTTCTCGCCGCCGAAGTAGGGGTGCCACAGGTCCGGATTGCCGCTTCGGATGAGGGCAAAACTCAAGAATCCCAGCAGGAAGATCAGCTCCCCGATCAGCAACGCCCGCCAGCGCGCCCGGACCAGGGCCAGCAGCCAGCGCCGCTTCACGAGGGCAACCACGGCGCCGGCCGCGACGATGGCCCCGAGCGCGACCCGGGCCAGCGCGGGCGAGAACGGCGCGGCATGCAGGCTGGCCGCCCACCATGCGCCAAAGGCGGCCAGGAGCAGGCCGATCACCTTGGCAAACGCATAACCCCCATCCGCAAAGGCCGGTGCGCCGTCCTGGCGTCGAAAGGCCAACGCCAGCAACGGAAACGCGCCCAGCCCGATCAACTCGATGGTCAGCAGCCAGGCAACCAGCGCGGCCGCCTGCGATTGATTGAGGGGCGAGTCCGGCGGGAACACCTCGGCCCAGGTGCCGCCGGCCTGTTGCTGGGCGCGGGTACTGTCATCGAGCAGCATGCCGCGCGGCGTGTTGACCGCCCCAAGCGGGGTCTGGACATAGGTTCGGGTCAGGTCGAACTTGCCCAGGATCGAATCCGCCAGTCGCCGCGAGTACTGGGCCGTCTTGCGGAAGATCAGCACGCGCGGATGGTCGTAGACCGAGAACGCCTCTTCGGCGGGTGGGTAGGGCAGGTACGTCCCGCCCGGTCCCGCGGTGTTGGCTGCCCGGGCCAGGGGCTGGGGCATCTCCTGCGAGTTGAACAGCAGGTTGCCGAGGCGCGGAAACGAATGGAAATCGGCTGCAAGTTCAAATCCCAGCTCGCCGCCAAGCAGGGCCCGGTAATACTCGGTCGTCAGCGGAAAGCGCCAGGGCAGCCTGGGCACCGAACCGTAGATGCGGTTGCTCGACAGCACAATGACATCGGCCTCGTCGAGCCAGTTCAGCATGGCCGACAGCTTGCCCGGCGCGCCGGGGCTGTCTGGGGTATCCTCGTTGTACGGCTGCATTTGGCCGTCGTTGCTCGAAGTCAGTTTGTTGTAGTACGAATTGAAGCCGTACTTGCCATCCACTGCCTGCGGCAGCGGATCGTCCCATTGCTCGTTGGCGATCACGCTGGCATTTGCGGTGATGCCCGAACCGGCGAGCTGATACAGCTCGACGTAGTACTCGTGTCCGTTCTCGAACTCCAGGTCGCCCAGCCCGATCCGTGGCCGATCCGCGCTGACTTGCGTCTGCGTTTCACGCCCGGAAATGCCCGTTCCCCCGGCGTTGTCGATCACCCGGGCCGAAAGCAGGGCCTCGCCGGAAACGTTGTTCAGAATCACGGCAACGTCAGACCGGAGGATGCGGCTGTGGTCCTTCAGGTCATCGGGGGTGATCCAGAACGCCTGGGGCAGGCCAAAACTGCTTCGCAGCGTCTGGACGGGCAATTGGGTCCGGTGCTCCGTGCCGCCCTCTCGCCAGGTCAGGGTTACGGCCGTCGGGATGTTCTCGTAGATCCAACGCGATGCGCTGGCCCGCGTAATGGGTTCGCCGTAGATCGACATGAAGGCCGCCGACCAGACCAGGGTCAGTCCAACGGTCAACACCGTCAAAGGGGCGCGCAGGTTGACCCGGCCCAGGCGCGGGATGCGGTCGAGCGCAACCGCCGCCAACAGGCACAGCATGGGGTAAATCGGCAGCAGATAACGCATCGACTTGGTGTACTGCGTGCCCTGATACAGGAAATACGCGAGCACCCAGACGACCGGCAGCGCGTATGCCCAAACCCGCCGGCCCTTGAGCATGCGCCGAAGCGCATACACAAGCCCACTCAGCGCCGCGAGGCCCAGGGCGATGCCGAGCCCCCAGAACATCAGGTTGACCAACGGAAACGTGATGGGCGCGCGATTGGCCCACTGGTGCCCAAAGGGCACGTCGATGGTGCCGTTGACAAAGACGCTGGCAAGGGCGAGATTTTCCAGCCAGCGCGCCGACGGCGCAACGACGACCCGGACGGGTTCGGGGAGGCTGAGCGCCAGTTCGCACAGGCGCCCGACCAGGTCATCGCCCGCTGAGCTGGCCAGACAGCGTTGCAGGGTAAGCCGGAACTCCGCTGAGCTTGCGCCGACAAAGGAGTAGGGCTGGGCGACCCGAAATGCGGCGAAGGCGCCCAGGCCGGCCAGTACGACGGACAGCGCCGCCGAATAGAAACCGCGCCAGGCCGGCCGGCGGTCGCGCGCCAGGTGGACGCCGGCGGCCAGCAGAATCATCGGCACAAGCGGCCAGGCGCTGATCTTGCTCGCGACCGCGCAACCCGCCATCACCCCCGCCAGCAGGCCGTTGATCGCCAACCGTGGAATCCGTGGCCGGGGCGGTCCTTCGCGCGTTCCGCGGGCCGCCAGGACCATGTTCACGCAGAACAGCAGGCACAGATTGACAAAAAGGTTGGCTGTGGCATCGACTGTGAAGAAATGGGCCTGCTGGATTTGCAACACAGCCAGGGCGCTCAGCGACGCGGCCAGGATGCCGACGCGCCAATTGAAGAGCCGCTTTGCGACCAGGTAGAGCGTCGCAATTGAAAGCAGGTCCATCACCGCCGACCATGCCCGGCCGACCAGGTTGATGCGATCGAAGCCGACCATCGTGCCCTTGGGACAGGTGGAGAGCTCATCCCCAAACACGGCCATATTGAGCCGGCGGATGATCCGGTTTGGAGCTGGCCCGCAGCCATTGTCGAGGAACTCCGCCACGTAGCGCGGCCCGAACAGGGGCAGGGTGCCGTAGACGTAACGGCTCCCCCAATCCGTGTTGAATGGATTCAACGGCGACTTGCCAGAGTCGAAGTATTCCTCGGCCGTCCAGACCGGCTGGATCAATGTCGCCAAAAACGCGACATACCGTTCATCCGGATGCAGATGCAGACCCTCATCCCAGTTGATGTTGTAGAAACGCAACATCCCGGCAATGAGGAGAACCAGCACCAGCGCCGCCATGCGCTGAAGTCGTCTGAGAATCGCCCGCGCACGATCGCGTCGGGGCAGGGAGATGCTGTTTCCGGCCGCGGGGCCGTGAGGCGCTTCCTGATTCATGCGAGAGGTGATTCTAGCCGACGCCGTGACTCGCCCCCCACCTTCCGCAAAACGAGTTCCGGTGCTATCCTTCAGTCTGGAATCGCAAAGCGGCAGTGTGGCCATGATGACCCAACCCGTGACGGAACTGCTCGAAATTGACGACCTCGCGCCTGAGCCGCAGGAGGAATGGCAGCGCATGCTGCGATTTGTTGGCTTTGGCCCTGAAACGCGCCGCGCAGCGTTGCCGACCGTCGAGACCCTGCTCAAAGCGGCGCATGAGATGGTCGTCGAGACCTACGATTACCTGGCCCATGTGCCGGAGACGGCGGCCGTGCTGGGCTGGGAGAGCGCCGTGGATCCCGTCCATCTCGAAGAGCGCCGTCGCTTCTTCACCGTCTGGCTCAGCCGCACGCTCGCGCTTGACACGAGCGACGAGTTTGCCCTTGACCTGTATCGAGCCGGCACGTTCCACGCCGCCGATGGACCTCGTCGCATTCACACGCCCGAAGCCTATGTCAGCGGCTCAATCGGCCTGATGTTGGGCGCTTTTTCTGATCGCATGACCCGCGCCCAACTACCCGGGGCCGTGATCGGGCCGGCCATGAGCGCCTGGAGCCGCTTTCTATCGGCCCAACTGAATCAGATGCTTTTTGGCTATCGGCTCGCGATGGACATGAAGCGTGGTGCGGCCGCAATTCGATGCGCGTTCTTCGGCCGGCTTCGCGCGCTGGTCGACACCAGCGAGATCGTCATTCACACCCATGAGGGCGCGCCGGTCCGGGATGTGTTGCGCAAGTTGTTCAACTACTATCCGCGGGCGCGGGCCGAGGCGCTCGAGCGGCGCTGGCAGTCGCACGAGCGCCAGAACAGCGCCTGGGCGGACTTGACGTCGACCTATCTGCCGCGCTACGGGTGGCGGGTGCTTCTCAATGGGCGCGATCTTGAGTATGCGGGCGGGTTTTCGGCCCGCCTCGGGAAAGCCGACGAGATATCCATCTTTCCGCCGGGGCGCTGAGCTCCGTCGGGTGACTTCGTATCGTGTTGGAGGTGCGGATCGAGCAGCAACATATAGAATGGCTGAGGGACGGTTGACAAATCCAGTCCACGGGTGTCCGTGGCGCGGGTTTTCGGCAATTACATTGGAGGCAAATGATGAACCTGGGTGGATATGCAAACAACGTTGGTCATATTGATCTGACTGCGGGAAAAGTGGAATACAAGCCCATCCCCGAAGCGTGGGCGCGCAAATACGTCGGCGCGCGCGGGCTGGGTGTGCGCTATTGCTACGAGGCCGGCCCCAAGGTCGACGCGCTAAGCCCGCAGAACCTGTTGTGCTTCATGAACGGACCGCTTACCGGCAGCGAAGCCAACATGAGCGGCCGCCTCGCGGTTGTCACCAAGTCGCCCCTGACCGGGACGATCACCGATAGCCATCAGGGTGGCTGGTCGGCCGCGCGGCTGCGCTGGGCGGGATTTGACGGTCTGGTTTTCAGCGGCAAGGCAACCAAGCCCGTGTACGCATACATTCACGACGGCAAGATTGAGCTGCTCGATGCCGCCGAAGTGTGGGGCAAGGGTGTGCATGACACGGTCAAGCACTTCAAGGCCAAGTATGGCGAGAAGGACCTCACCGTCATGACCATCGGCCAGGCCGGCGAGAACCTGGTCAAGTTCGCCTGCTGGATGAACGAGAATGACCGCGCCAGCGGCCGCGGCGGCACGGGCTGCGTGGGCGGGAGCAAGATGCTCAAGGCCATCGTCATCAAGGCCGAGAAGAAGATGGTCAAGGCCTCCGATCGTGATGCATGGAAGGTCGCCCATACCCGGGCCCTGGCCGGCATCATGGCCGAGCAGAACATCACCAGCCCGCGCAAGGGCGGCCTGTCGGTCTATGGCACGAACGTGCTGATGAACATCACCAGCAGCATTGGCGGCCTGCCGACCAAGAACAGCACACTGACGTCGTTTGGCGAAAACGCCGAGAAGATCAGCGGCGAATGGGTGAATGCCAACATCCTGGTCGACAACCCCACGTGTCATGCCTGCCCGGTGGCCTGCAAGAAGGAAGTCGAAGTCAAGGAAGGGCCGTGGAAGGGTCTGCGCATGGAGAGTGTCGAGTACGAACCGGCCTGGTCGGTTGGCGCGAACTGCGGCAACAATGACGGCAATACCGTGGCCAAGATGATTGATCTGTGCAATGACTACGGCATGGATGCGATCGAAATCGGCCATCCCATCTCCATCTACATGGAAGCCAGCGAGCGGGGCTTCACAGGCAAGGATGGCACGCTCGCCTGGGGCGACACCATGGGCATGGTCGCGTTGGCCGAGAAGGTCGCGCTCCGCCAGGGGCTGGGCAATGTCATGGCCGACGGCGCCAATGCCACGGCCAAGCACTTCGGGCATCCCGAGCTCGCCATGACGGTCAAGGGTCAGGGCATCCCAGCCTACGATCCGCGCGGGATGAAGGGCATGGGCATCGCCTACGCCACCAGCAACCGCGGCGCCTGCCACCTGCGGGCGTACACCCCGGCGGCCGAGCTCGGCGTCATGCCGTACGGCTCGCTCAAGGTCGATCCACTGGAATGGAAAGGCAAGGGCAAACTCACGATGATCTTCCAGGACATCCATGCGTTCTCTGACAGCATGGACCTGTGCAAGTTCAGCGCGTTTGCGATGGGCGCGGACGAGTATGCCCAGCAATACGCCGCGGTTGTGGGCGTGCCGTTCACGGCTGCCGATGTGCTCAAGACCGGTGAGCGCATTTACAACCTTGAGCGCCTCTACAACAACGAGGCGGGTCTGGCCGAAGGCAGCGACTATCTGCCCAAGCGCTTCACCACCGAAGCTTCCACCATGAAGGGCTCCGAGGGCCATGTGTGCGAGCTGGATGACATGCTGGTCGAGTACTACGCTGAGCGTGGCTGGAGCAATGGCGTCGCCACCCAGGCGAAGCTGGCCGAGCTTCAGGTTCCGTAACGCATTCCGTTAATTGGCGAGATCATGATCCCCGCGCGAAGCGCGGGGATCATGATCTCGCCATTTTTCAGCTATCCGCCACCGCGGATCAGTTTGAGGTCAAGCAGCGGTCGCACGCGCGCCAGCGCTTCCGGCGTGCCCTCGACCTGCAGCCGAATCCGGCCCACCCGCAGTGAGCCGATCACAAAGTCCTCAGCCGGCAATACCCGCGCGCGCCATCCCTCAGCCCCAGACCAGCCGCCGCCCAGGTCAACCCCGCCCAAGTCCTTGAAATACTCGCCCATCAGCCAGGGCGTGATGCCGGGCAGGACGACATCCAACGGTCCGAGGTCGGAGTCAGCCACCGCCAACCGCCGGGAAAAGGTCGATCTCGTCCGTTTCCTTGAGGACCGTGTCCATCCGGGTCGGCATGTATCGTATATCGCGACCATTGACAAACACGTGGACGTAGTTATGCAAATCGCCACGCTCGTTGAAGAGCTCCGCCTTGAGCGGCGGAAAGCGCTCGGTCAACTCGGTGAGCACATCCAGGATGCGCGTGCCCTCCGTGCGGCTGACGTCGACGTGCTTGCCGCCGGTGATCTGGCGAAGGGTGGCGTAAAAACTGACTTTCATGTCATTTGGATTCTTGCGGAATTGGCAGCCCCCAGCTTCGCCGGGGGCTGCCAATTCCGCAAACCGAACAGGCGGCGCTCCAATAGCGCGATTCTACATGGCCGACCGGTGGCTGATAGAATCCCGCCCCGATGACAGCCCAACCTCGCGACGCCAACGCCGCACGCCCGAATGACTACGCCCCGCGCGAGCCTCGCGATTACCTGTGGAATCAACTGGCCGAACTACCCTACTTCCGCGCCCTGTTGCGCGCGGTCGAGTCGCGCTTCTACGCTGATCTGCCCATGGTCGGTCCGGTCCTGGACTTGGGCTCGGGAGACGGCAGTTTTGCCGCGCAGACCTTCGGGAGGCCCCTCGATGTCGGGCTTGACCCCTGGAAGCCGCCCATGGCCGAAGCGCGCCAGCGTGGCGCCCATGCGGCGCTCACGCTCGCGGATGCGGCCCGCATGCCGTTCTCGGATGCGAGTTTCAACACCGTCATCAGCAACTCCGTGCTCGAGCATATTCCCGAGATCGAGCCTGTCGTGGCCGAGACTTTTCGTGTGCTGAAGCCTGGCGGCCACTTCATCTTTTGCGGCCCAAACGAGCGCTTTACCGAGTGGTTGCTGGGGGGCTCTCTCCTCGGCAAGTCGTATCGGAACTGGTTCAACCGTATTGCCCGGCATGTGCGGACCGACAGCGAGGCGACCTGGCGCGCGCGTCTGGCGCGCCACGGATTTGAGGTAGCCAGCGCCTGGAACTACTTTTCGCCCCGCGCAACCCAGGCTCTTGAACTGGGGCATTTCTTTGGGCTGCCGAATCTGATCAGCAAGAAGCTGCTTGGCCGCTGGGTGCTCTTTCCGAGCAGGTCCAACCCCGGCTTGCGGGCACTCTACGCGTCTCTCAAGCCGGTCTACGACGAGCCAACGGGGATGCCCGCCACGCAACTCTTTGTTGTCGCC
>JAGOCU010000065.1 GCA_017998555.1 Thermoflexales bacterium | reverse complement strand
GCGTCGACGGGCGCGGAGCGTTTGTCGGGATTGGTCGTTGCCGCCCTGGTGGCCCGGGCCCTCGGCCCAACCGCGTTTGGCGAGTACAGCCTTGTTCTCGTTATCTGGAACATTTTCGGCGTCGTCGCCTATTTTGGACAGGGACAGATCCTGTCGCGCGAAGTCATCCGGCAGCCGGAACGCGCCGGCGTGTTGCTTGGCACGAGCGCTGGAATGGCGCTGGGCGCGTCCGCTATTGCAGGCGTGCTCGCGATCCTGTCTAGCGTCATTCTGGGGCACAGCGATATTGTGGTCGCCGGGGTTGGCATTGCCGCTGCGGCAATCCTGTGGGCGGACAGTCAGTGCAATGTGGTCGAATCGCTGCTGATCGCGTTGCAGCGCGTCGCCCCGATTGCGGCGATCAACATGGTCGCGAGCGCGGCGCGCATGATTGTCAGTATCGCTCTTCTTGGCCGAGGCCTCTCCGTCACCGCGCTGCTGTGGGTGATTGGGGTCACCCAGATTCTGACGGCGCTGGCCCTCTGGCGCGTTGCGCGAACGACCGTCCGCGATCAGCGCCTTGCCTGGGATGGCGTTATTGCCCGCAATTCCGCGCGAAGCGCCCTGTTCTTCACGGGTGGCGGGTTGGCCAGCATCCTCTTCAAACGATTCGATACGTTGCTGGTCGAAGGGATGCTTGGCGCGGCCGCTCTGGGGATCTACTCGGCGGCGTTCCGACTGTATCTGATCATCCAGAGCGCCTCACCGCCCATCCTGCGCCTGTTGCTGCCTCGTTTTGCCCAGGCGCATACGCAGTCGTCGCGGGAAGTGGCAAATCAGGTGCGATCCACCTCGGCAACGCTTTCGGTCGTTTTTGGCACCCTGGTGATTGGTCTCGTATCCCTCAGTCCGATCGTGTTGACCGCGATCTTTGGCTCGGCGTATGCCCAATCCGTGCCCGCGTATCTACTTCTGTCGATGTCGACAATGCCGCTCGTGCTGAACGGCGTGTTCACGACCGCCGCGAACGCCATCCATCTTGAAGCCCGAACTGTGCAGGCGGGCGTTGTGAATGGCATCGCGGGTGTCGCGATGAGCTATGTCTGCATCTCTCTTTTTGGCGTCGCGGGCGCCGCGGCGGGCGTCATCTTCGCGAGCGCGCTCGGACTGCTTCAGGCGGCCTGGATCCTGCGGTCGGCCAACGCATTGGATGCGCGCGGGGCGCTTTTCGTGGCGGCCGCCGGTTTGACGTTTCCGAGCCTGGCCTGCGTGGGCGCGTGGGCGGCATATGCTTCAGGCGCGTCCATGGCCGTCTATATCGGGATTGGCGGCGCATGCGAGATCGCCTTGTTGATGGCCCTGCGGTCAAGCGCGCGAACGCTCGCCGTGAATGTGCTAGCCCGATTGAAGCGGTGAGTTTTCGCCTGACCGGCCTCATTTCCCTTCTGCGTCACCGGATGCGCCCAATGCTACAATCGCCGCGTGTCGGGCCCATTCACAATCGCCAACGACCCGGATTTTCAGCGCAAGCTCAGCGCCATTCATTGGTTTCACCAGATCGACCTGGGCAACGGCGTGGTCACGCCGGGGAGCGAAAACACCGCGCGCCTCCTGAAACGCCTGCGGATGCCGGAATCGCTGGCCGGAAAAACCGTGATTGATATTGGCGCGTGGGACGGCTACTTTTCGTTCGACGCGGAACGGCGCGGCGCGGCGCGCGTGCTTGCGACCGATTCCTTTGCCTGGCAGAAGCGATCCCGCGCGGGCTTCGATTTCGCCCGGCAGCAGCTCGAGTCGCAGGTCGAGGCCAGGGAGATCGATGTCCTCGATCTCACGCCGGATGCAGTCGGGCTGTGGGATGTCTCGCTCTTCCTGGGCGTGCTGTATCACATGCGGCATCCGTTGCTGGCGCTCGAGAAGGTCGCCAGCGTGACGCGGGAGATGGTGGTGGTCGAGACTTTGGTGGATCTGCTTGATGTGCGTGTGCCGGCGATGGCCTTCTACCCGGACAAGTTCCACAAGGACGCGACAAATTGGGTCGGCCCGAATCCGGCCGGCGTCGTCGCGATGCTCAAGGTTGCTGGTTTTGCGCGGGTGGAAATCGTCTCTGGGTTGCGTTCGGTGTTCTTTCGTCTCGCTCGAGCGGCCTACTATGGCTACAAGCGCCGCCAGCCATTCTGGCAGTTCGCCCGCACCGATCGCATCGTCGTGCACGCATGGAAGTGAACTCACGACCGGCGCCGCCGGCAAGCCCGCGGGCTTTCTTCGTCTCTGTGGCGGTTTTCGGGGTCGTGGCGTGCGCCGTGATTGGCGTGCTCTTTCAAGGCATTCTGCAAACGCCTATAGACACGGACGAGGCCCTGTATCTCAACACTGGCACGGCCGTGGAGCGCTGGCTGGCCGCCGACGTAGCCGACTTGATGCCGCGGACCAGGAGTACGCTCACCATCGCACCTCTGGCGCCGCTCCTGGGGGGCGTCTCGAGACTGCTGGCCGGTTTGCCTTTTGGCGGGCCGTATCTCTTTCCAGCCGGAAGCGCCGATCCGCTCGCGACGGCGATCATGCCCGCGCCCGAATTGCTGCTTACGGCCCGCCTGCCGATGGTGATGGCCGGTATCGCCTCCACGGCGTTGCTGGCCGCGCTCATGTGGCGCGCAAGAGGTCCCGCGACTGGCATTGCAGCCGCCGCAATGTTGATCGCCAACGTCACCTACACGACCTTCAACCAACGCCTGCTGAACGAGGCGCCGCTGCTGCTATGCACGGCGCTGGCCTACATCGCCGCGCGCCGGGCCTCGCGCGGGACCGGGATCGGCGTATGTGTCGCGGCCGGTGTTCTGGCAGGGCTGGCCATCGTCGCGAAACACACCGGCGTGCTCACCGTTGCCGCTGCGGTAGGTCTGGTCGGTCTGGCCGATCTGGCCAAGCGACTGCGGATGCGTACCGTCATTGCGCGCGCCGCTACGCTGGTCTCTGCCGCCGGATTCGTTGCAATCGCACTGAACCCCTTCGTATGGACAAATCCGCTGACAGCCATTGGCGATGTGATTGCGGCGCGGGTCGTGGAGACGAATGAACAGCGCGGATTTTTTCCGACCACGGTGTTGTCAACGCCGCTGGAGCGCGTAAATGGCTTCACCTGGCGCGTATTCACAAATGGCGCGACGCTCGGCTGCGCGCAGTCGTTTGACCGAGGCGTCGCCGTCGACCCGATAACAAACCAGTGGCGCTATGGCGCGTTTGTCCCGGGCAAGCTCTTGGCGAAAACGCCCCTGTGCCAACCAGAGCTTGCGGCGACACCGGTGATGCGGCCACTCACTGTTTTCAACCTGGCATGGTTCGTGGCGGGTATTTGTGTTGCGATGCTCGGCGCAAAACGAGACCGGCGTCGGATCGCTGGCGTGGCGCTGGGTTGGGGGGGACTCTTCATGGGCGCGACCGTGGCGCTCGTGCAGTTCTCCTGGTTCCACTATTACGCCTTGCCGCTGGTGTTTGCCACCCTGATTCAGGCGGTCGCCATCGGCGCGGGCGCGCAGAAGCTGATTGAACTCGCGCGGCGCCGCGCGGGTAGAGTCGGTCAACCGTGAATATCGCCCTGATCGGCACGCGCGGCGTGCCTGCTTCCTATTCTGGATTCGAGACCTGCGTCGAGAATCTTGGCGCGCGGCTGGTTCAGCGCGGGCACACCGTCACCGTGTATAACCGGCGGCACCATAGCGATTACGAGGGCCATACCTATCGCGGCATGCGACTGGTGTGGGTGCGCGGCATCGCCACCAAACACCTGGACACCATCAGCCACACCGCGCTGTCGATGGCCCATGCGGTCACCCAGCGCTACGATGCCATCGCCGTCTTCATCGCCGGCAATGCGCCGTTGTGCGCAATTCCTCGGGCGCTGACCCGCGCGCGCATTCTGCTCAATGTTGACGGGTTGGACTGGAAGCGCGAGAAGTGGGGGGCACTGGCGCGGCGTTACCTGCAGTGGACGGAGCGCCTGTCGCCGCGCCTCGCCCATGTCGTCATCACCGATTCGCGCGAGGTGCAGCGCTACTACGCCGAGGACTACGGCCAACGGACCGCCTTCATCCCGTATGGCGCGGATGTGACCCGCCGCCCGCCGGGGGCGATGCTGGCGCGTTACGGGCTGACGCCTGGGCAATATGTGCTCTTTGTCGGCCGCCTTGTTCCGGAGAATTGCGCCCACCACCTGGTTGATGCGTGGAGGGCGTTGCCTCCGACCCTGCGGGTCGGGAGGCAGTGCGTCATCGTCGGTGACGCGCCCTATTCCGGTGACTACATTGCGGGGCTCAAGACGCGCGCCGGCGGAGATCCGTCGATCATCTTTACCGGCTATCAATTCGGAGAAGCCTATGAGGAGTTGTCGAGCCATGCCCTGGCCTTTGTCGAGACCAGCCAGGTTGGCGGCACACATCCTGCCCTGATCGAGGCAATGGGGTTTGGCAGTTGCGTGGTCGCAAACGCCACCCCGGAGAATCTCGAGGCGCTGGGCGGAACGGGGATGAGCTATGACGGTGGAAACGGAGGTGTCGCGTTGGCGGCAGTGCTGGCGGAATTGCTGAAAGATCCGACGCTGCCCGCCCGACTCGCCGTGGATTCCAGGGCGCGCGCCGATGCTGTGTATTCGTGGGAGGCTGTTACGGATGCCTATGAGCGGCTGATGGCTGGCGGAGACGCGCCGAAGCCCTGAGCGTTCGCGCCGGTCCGGGCGCTACAATTGGCAGCTCAGGATAATGTCTGGATGAGCGATGACGGCAAGCGATTCGACTGGGCGCGACTGGCCGATTTTCCTGCGGCGCTGATGATCGCGGGGATGACTGTATGGTTCCTCGCCCATACGTCCGATTTTGGCATCGATGATTCGTATATCACGTATCGCTACGCCCAGAATGTTGTGCTGGGCAACGGGCCTGTGTTCAACGTTGGCGAGCGCTATCTCGGGACGACCGCCCCCGGATTTGCCCTGCTGCTTGCCGCTCTGAGCGCTATCGTGGAGGCGATGCGCATCGGCGGCGCCGCCGATGTATTGCTGGACATCCCCCATCTTGCCCGCTACATCTCTGCGATCAGCGCGGGCGTGATCGGCTTTGTCGCGTATCGATTTATCTCGGCCGGGCGCCCGAGCGGGCAGAAAAGGGTGGCGGGAGTCCTTCTGGCCTGCTATGTGATCACGCTCCCGCAGATCGCCAACACCGTCGGGCATGAGACGCTCTTTTGCGTCGCCCTTGTCCTCGCGGGCCTGTATGTTCGCCCGGATCGCCCGGCGCCAGGTTCGCTGCTACTGGGCGTCGCCGCGCTCGTGCGGCACGACGCGGTGCTGGCCATCGTCCCAGCGCTGGCGTTTGGCGAACTCCGCAGTCTGGCCTCCAGCATCCGGCAAGCAAAGCTGGGCGCGCCTGGGGGCGCGTGGAAACCGGTGTTCCGCCGTGACGCCCTCCGCTGGGTCGCCCATTTGGCGCTGCTCTTTGCGCCAATATCGGCGTGGGCGCTCTTTGCATGGGACTATTACGGGTCCCCCATTCCGGGAACGCTGCTTGCGAAGCGCGCCGAAGCCTTTCTGGGATCGTGGCGCAACGCATCGTTGGCGACCTTCGTCACGTATGTGGCGAACACGACCGGCGCGCTTACGATTCCCCTGACGGCCGGCGCGCTGCTCGGGCTGGCGGCGGCGATGAAGTGGCGCGACCGCATCGCGCAGGTCAGCGCATGGGGGATTTTGCACCTGGTGTTCTACAGCCTGGTCGGCACGTCCTTCTGGTACTGGTATGCAACTCCGCTGGTGATCTGCCTGTGCGTGGCGGGCTTCCACGGATGGATGACGGGGGCCGAAGCGATTGCGGGTGCCATCGCGCGAAAAGGGCCGTCCAAGGCCGTTCAGACGGCCGGGCGCTTTGCGTGGTCGATCGTCCTCGGTCTGGCGGTCGTGGCGGTATGCGCCAACGCGCTCGGACGCGCCCCGGCGAAGAACGCGCACATCCGAAGCTTTGACCAGATCGTCAGCTATCTTCAGCGGGAGGCGCCGCTGGGGGCTTCCGTATCCACTCCGGAGCCGGGTGCCCTCGCCTACTCGCTGGGTCCGACCTACCACGTAATCGACACGCTCGGCCTTGCCAGCCCGGGTGTCGCCGAGGGCATTCTGCGGGGTGAGCTTCGAGAGTGGCCCTATCAAGCCTATCGACCCGACTGGATTCTGGTGAGCTATGAGGGTCTTGGCCCTGACACGCAAAGCATCTGGTTCACGCGGAGTTATGCCCTGGTGGGGGATTTCACCGAGCCGTATTGGTCGAATCGCGGCATCACCCTGCGCCTTTACCGGCGCACTACCTGAAGGTCGGACGCGAGGGTGCCGCGGACCTGACCGGTGTGGTCAGTACGCCCCGCGCCCGCCGAGCACGACCGGGATTGTCCGCAGCAGGATGACAACATCAAGCCAGAGCGAGTAATTGCGGATGTAGTACAGATCGTCCTCTACGTTGAGGTGCATGGGCCGTTCGCTGCGCCCGCTGATCTGCCACCAGCCGGTCATTCCCGGTGGCACCGCAAAGCGCCGGCGCTGCCACGCCGCATAGCGATCGACGAGCCATGGCAGCTCGGGGCGTGGCCCGACCAGGCTCATCTCTCCGCGCAGCACATTGAGCAATTGGGGCAGCTCATCGATGCTGAAGCGCCGCAGCACCCGGCCCAGCCGCGTGACGCGCGGATCGACGGGTGTCTTGGCAGGGATGTCCCCATCGCGCGCAGATCGCCCGTCGACAGGCACGCGCGTTTCCTCGCCGGCATACATCGTCCGGAACTTGAACATGCCAAACGGACGCATTCCCTCACCAACCCGTTTCTGCCGGATGATGACCGGGCCGGCGGAGTCGAGCCGGACCAGCAGCGCAACCACGGCGCCGATCGGGGCGCTCACCAAGAGCAATGCCGCCGAAAGGCTGATATCCATCAGGCGCTTGACGACGCGCAGCGCGCCATCCAGGGGTGATTCGCGCAGGCGCAAAAGCGGGATGCCGCCGACGGTTTCCAGCCGGGTGGTGAACCAGGCGAGCTGAAGGGCGTCAGGAACGAGACTGATCTGGACCTGGGTTTCCTCGAGCCCCGCAATGGCCTCGAGCCACTGGGCGCGGTCGCGGTCGTCGGGCGCAAAGATGATCTCGTCGGGGTGATGCTGCTCGGCGATGCGGGTGAGATCACTCAGCCCGCCAAGGAGCGACACACCCTGGCCCGCCGTATCTGGGTCGATCGCGCCGGTGTTTTCTGCGATCACGCCCAGCACCGCGATGCGCGAGGTATCCGTCCGCAGCTTGGCGATCAGCGCGCCGGCCAGTTTCCCCGAGCCCACAACGAGCACCCGCCAGCGCGGGGTGGCTGCCCGGCTGTGACGAACCCATCTGCGGGCGGCGCGGATGGCGACAAGCAGGCCCCAGTCCAGCACGCCGAAGTAGACAAACTGCAGGCGCGAGACCTGCCGATACGTGAAATACAGCGCACCGGCCAGGATGAGCAAGGCCGTGAAGACCGCGAGCGTCAGGGCCGCCGCGGACTCGCGCTTGGTCGACCGGTGCCGGGAGTACATTCCGAGTTGCACAAACACGAGCAGCCAGATCGCTGCCACCAGCGCATACACACCCGGACTGATCTCGCTGGCCGCCGCAGTGAGCCGCTGGCCGAAAGGCAGCAGCGGGCGGATCTCAGTTGCGAACGCGAGCGCCGCCAGGGTCAATCCCAGGTCGATGACGATCGCGATGAGCGTCTGATTGGCGCGGGTCGGGCCGTTCACGTGAAAACCCCTCTGCCGCGCGGCGCCTCAAACATCATGCCGAAATTCTACCCGGCGGGCCGGCCAAGTCCGCGGACCAGCAACGGATCGCGGCAGCGCGGCGCCCGATTCCGGCCGCGCATACAATATCGGCAAGCGCGGGAATTGAGAATGACTTCAGCAACACAGTCGCGCCGGTCCGGCGAGAACCGTTTGGGCGCCATCGGCGGCCGGCTGCTTGACAAGCTCAAGTACGATATCCGATCCGCGCGGCACAGGCTATTCGACAACTTCGAGTTTGTCCACATCAACAGAACCGGCGGGACGAGCATCGTCAAAGCGCTTGGATTGCCTTTTGAACACAAGACCGCCCTGGAAATCATCGGACGCATGGGCCAGGCGCAGTGGGATAAGCGGTTCAGTTTTGCCTTCGTGCGCAATCCGTGGGACAAGGTCGTCTCGCACTACCATCATCGGGTCCAGATCAACCTGACCGAGCTGGGCGTGAAGACCATTCCCTTCAACACGTGGGTGGGCGAGACCTATCGCGACCAAAACCCGGCCTACTATGACCCGCCGCTGATGTTCGCGCCTCAGCTGGACTGGATCTCCGGACATGATGGCGCATTGTTGGTCGACTTCGTCGGCCGGTTTGAGCGCCTCGAAGCGGACTTCTCGGCAGTTGCCGGGCGCATCGGTCGAAGTGTCTCGCTTCCGCATCTGAACAGCAGCATCCACAAGCGATATCAGGAATACTACGACGACGAAGCGGCCACCATCGTTGCGGCCTGGTTCCGCAAAGATATTGACGCGTTTGGCTACACCTTCGAAGGGTGAATTCGATCCTGACCCGGAGCCTGGCTAGATCAGAAAACCCTCACGCTGCAAATGGGCGATGATGCGCTGGGCGCACTGCTCAGGCGTCTCGTTTACGGTGTCGAGCGTTACTTCGGGATTAAGCGGCGGCTCGTACGGGTCATCGACCCCGGTGAAGCCCTTGAGCTCGCCCCGGCGGGCCTTGGCATACAGCCCCTTGCTGTCGCGCTGTTCGCACACGCCAAT
>JAGOCU010000064.1:7312-8887 GCA_017998555.1 Thermoflexales bacterium | reverse complement strand
TACTCGAACACGGGCGGACAGGCCTCCAAGGCCACTCCGCTCGGCGCGGTGGCAAAGTTCGCCGCCTCGGGCAAGGCCATGCGCAAGAAGGACCTGGGCATGCTGGCCATGAGCTACGGCAATGTCTACGTCGCCCAGATTGCGATGGGCGCCAGCGACGCCCAGACCATCAAGGCGATCGCCGAAGCCGAGGCCTACGACGGGCCAGCCATCATCATCGCCTACAGCCACTGCATCGCCCACGGCATCGACATGACCCAGGGCCTGCGCCAGCAGAAACTGGCGGTTGATTCGACATACTGGCCGCTGTATCGCTTCGACCCGCGTCTGCGGGCGCAGGGCAAGAACCCGCTCCAGCTTGACAGCGGGCCGGCCAAGATCACGTTCAAGGACTACGCCAACAACGAGCAGCGTTACCGCATGCTGGCGCAGAGTTACCCCGCCCACGCCGACGAGCTCATGGCCATGGCGCAGACCGCGGTGACCGAGCACTACAAGCGTTACGAGGAGCTAGCCAAATGATCGACCTGTCAACCACCTACATGGGCCTGAAGCTGGCCCACCCGCTGGTGCCCTCGGCCTCGCCCCTGGCGCGCAACCTGGACGGGATCAAGCGGCTTGAAGATGCCGGCGCGCCGGCCATCGTCCTGCCCTCGCTGTTCGAGGAACAGATCGAGCAGGAGAGCCACTCGCTGAATCACTTCATGAGCTACGGGGCGGAGAGCTTCAATGAAGCGACGACCTACTTCCCGGAGATGGGCACGTATAACACGGGCCCCGATCACTACCTGGAGCTCATCCACCAGGCCAAGAAAGCCGCCCACATCCCCATCATCGCCAGCCTGAACGGCGTGACGGACGGGGCCTGGATCGACTACGCCCGGCGCATCCAGCAGGCCGGCGCCGACGCGCTCGAGCTGAACATCTACTACGTCCCGGCCGATCCGAAGATCAGCGCCGAGCAGGTCGAGCGGCGCTACATCGACGCGCTCTTTCATGTCAAACGCACGGTGACTATTCCGGTGGCGGTCAAGCTCAGCCCGTACTTCAGCGCGATGGGCAATATGGCCAAGCGGCTGTCCGACTCGGGGGCCAACGCCCTGGTGCTGTTCAACCGCTTCTATCAGCCCGACTTCGACCTGGACAACTACGAGGTCGTGCCGCATCTGGTGCTGAGCAACTCGGATGAGCTGCGCCTGCCGCTGCGCTGGATCGCGATCCTGTACAAGCGGGTGGCGTCTGATCTCGGTCTGACCACCGGTGTGCACAACCATCTGGATGCGATCAAGGGCCTGATGGCCGGAGCGGCCGTGACGATGCTGGCCAGCGAGCTTCTGGCCAATGGGACCAAGCGCATCGGCGAGATCCTCCACGACCTGCAGGGCTGGATGGCCGAGCGTGAATATGTCTCGGTTCGCCAGATGCGCGGCAGCATGAGCCAGGCCCACGTGCGCAACCCGGCCATGTTCGAGCGCGCCAACTACATGAAGACCCTGGATTCCTGGCGGCCGGACCCGGTCGGACAGTCGCTTTCGCGCTAGGGTTGATCTTGTTTGGAAACGGATTCGTCGCCGG
>JAGOCU010000064.1:2953-7212 GCA_017998555.1 Thermoflexales bacterium | reverse complement strand
CGATTTGATCCAGAGGCAGGAGAAACACTATGACCGCACCCGCTGGCCCAACCAGGCCGGCCCCCGCGCCGCCCGCCGGCCCTCCCCGGCCGAGCGCCGCGTCGCCCGCCGCCCCGTCCGCCACACCCCCCGCCGCCGTCGACAAGCGCGTCAAGCTGGTTGAGGCAACGATGCGCCGGCACGGCTTCCGCGGCAACGCCTTGATTGAGACGCTGCACACCGCTCAGGAAGCCTACGGTTTCCTTGACGACGACCTGCTCCGCCTTGTGGCGAAGACCCTGAAACTTCCGCTCAGCAAGGTTTACGGCGTCGCGACCTTCTACAACCTCTTCACTCTCAAGCCGGCCGGAAAGCACGCCTGTGTCGTGTGCCTGGGCACCGCCTGCTACATCAAGGGTTCTGGCCGGTTGATGGACACGCTCAATCATGAACTTGGGCTGAAGGCTGGCGGGACGACGGCCAATGGGCACCTGTCGCTATTGACGGCGCGCTGCTTCGGCTCGTGCGCGATGGCGCCCGCCGCCGTCATTGACGGCGAGATGGCCGGGAAGATCGTTCCGGACGCGCTGGTCGCCAGGCTCCGGAAACTCGCGGAGGACGCCTCATGACACCCGAAGAACTCGATCGCACCCAGGAACGCGAACTGGCCGATGACGGGAAATACGAACATCACGTGCACGTCTGCGTCGGCACGGCCTGCGAAGCGCTCGGCAGCGCTGCCATCGCCAAGAACCTCGAAGCCGAGATCAAGGCCGCCGGCCGCGATGGCAAGGTCAAGGTCCGTTGCGTGGGCTGTCCCGGCCTGTGCGCGCTTGGTCCATTGGTGGAAGTCGAGGCCAAAGACAAGCCCGCGGATGAACCCGCCACGCTGTATCAGTATGTCAAACCCGAGGACGCCAAGGAAATTGCCGAGTCCATCGGCGGCGCCCCGGCGACCCGTCTGCAAGCGGACACCCGCCAGCCGTTTTTCACGCGCCAGACCAAGATCGTGCTCGAGAACTGCGGCCGGATCGACCCGGAACGGATTGAGGACTACATTGCGGCCGGCGGCTATCGGGCGCTGGAAAAGGCCCTGTTTGAGATGCAGCCGCAGGAAGTCATCGACGAGATCAGCAAGGCCGGCTTGCGCGGACGCGGCGGGGCAGGTTTCCCCGTCGGCTTGAAGTGGGCGACGGTGGCCAAGTCAAACTCGCCCGCGGTGAGCCGTGTGCCGGATGACATCCTGGCCCGCAAATTCGTGATCTGCAATGGCGACGAGGGCGACCCCGGCGCGTTTATGGATCGCAGCACGATGGAAGGCGACCCCTTCCGGATCATCGAAGGCATGGTCGTGGCCGGTTATGCGGTTGGCGCGGGCAAGGGCTACGTTTACGTCCGGGCCGAATATCCGCTGGCCGTCAAACGCCTGCGCTCGGCCATCCGCCAGGCGCAACGTTCCGGGATGCTCGGGGCCAACGTCATGGGCTCGGGCTTCAACTTCGACATCGATGTGCGGCTGGGCGCCGGCGCATTTGTGTGCGGCGAGGAAACGTCGCTGATCGCCTCGATTGAAGGCGGCCGTGGCACCCCCCGCCCGCGCCCGCCCTTCCCCGCCGAGTCCGGGCTGTGGGGCTGCCCCACCCTGATCAACAACGTCGAGACCCTGGCCAACATCGCCCCGATCATCAGTCGCGGCGCGGCCTGGTTCGCCGGCATTGGCACTGAAAAGAGCAAGGGCACCAAGGTCTTTGCGCTGACCGGCCAGGTGAACAACACCGGCCTGATCGAAGTGCCGATGGGGATCAGCCTGCGCGAGATCGTCTTCGACATCGGCGGCGGGCTCCCCGAAGGTCGAAGTTTCAAGGCCGTCCAGACCGGCGGCCCCTCCGGCGGCTGTATTCCCGCCCAGTATCTCGACATGAAGGTCGACTACGAGTCGCTGGCCCAGGTCGGGTCGATCATGGGTTCAGGCGGCATGATCGTCATGGACGATCAGACCGACATGGTCGAAATTGCCCGCTTCTTCATGGAATTCTGCATGGAGGAATCGTGCGGCAAGTGCGTGCCGTGCCGGGTTGGCACCGCCCAGATGCACGGGCTGCTGACCCGCATCAGCGAGGGAAAGGCCACCCAGGCCCATCTCGACACGCTGACCGAGCTGTGCGACATGGTCCGCCGCACAAGCCTGTGCGGTCTGGGCCAGTCCGCCCCCAACCCGGTCCTGAGCACGCTGCGTTACTTCAGGAGCGAGTACGAGAGCAAGCTGGTCAAGGACGGTCAAAATGAGCGCTAAGACACTTACCATCAACGGCAAACCGATCAGCGCGCGCGAGGATGAAACCATCCTGGAAGCCGCGCGGGATGCCGGCATTGTGATGCCGACCCTGTGCCACCTGGACGGCCTGACCGACATCGGCGCCTGCCGCCTGTGCCTGGTCGAAGTCACCGGGATCAACAAGCTGCTCCCCGCATGCACGACGCGTGTCACCGAGGGTATGGAAGTCAGGACGGACACCGAGCAGTTGCGCAAATACCGGCGCATGACGGTCGAGCTGCTCTTCGCCGAGCGCAATCACGTGTGCGCCGGCTGCGTCGCCAACAACCACTGCGAACTGCAGGACGTCGGCATTGCGGTCGGGATGGATCACGTTCGATATGACTATCTCTACCCAAAGCTTGAGGTGGATCTCACCCATGCCCAGTTCGGGATGGATCAGAATCGCTGCATTCTCTGCGCGCGCTGCGTGCGGGTGTGCGACGAGATCGAAGGCGCGCACACGTGGGACGTTTTCGGACGCGGCGTGAAGGCGCATGTGATCACCGATCTCAACCAGCCCTGGGGCGCATCGCTGAGCTGCACCTCGTGCGGCAAATGCGTGATGGCCTGCCCCACCGGCGCGATCTTCAAGCTCGGCTCGACCGTCGAAGAGAGCGTGAAGGACCGCAGCAAGCTCGCCTTCCTCAAGAATGCGCGCGACAAGAAGCAATGGGTCATGTAATCGCGTCGCGCGCCCCGCGCGCGAGCGATGAGGTGAGAGCATGAGCAAATTGAGATTCGCAACCGTGTGGATGGGTGGCTGCTCCGGATGCCACATGTCCTTCCTTGATCTGGATGAGTGGCTGATCCCGTTGGCCGATCTGATCGAAGTGGTGTATTCCCCCATCATCGACATTAAGGTGTTCCCGGAGAACGTCGATGTCACATTGGTGGAGGGCGCCATCGCCAACCGGGATAACCTGGAGCTGATCCACATCATCCGCCGGAACACCAAAGTCCTGGCGTCGTTTGGCGATTGCGCGGTGACCTCCAACGTCACCGGGATGCGCAATCCGCTGGGCGGGCCCGAAGTCGTCCTCGACCGGGCCTATCGCGATGCGCAGTTGCTGCGCCCGCAGATCCCCGATGACGAGGGCATCGTGCCACCGCTGATTCAGCGCGTATCGCCGGTGCATGCCATCGTCCCGGTCGATCTGTATATCCCGGGCTGCCCGCCCTCGGCCAAGCGCATCCGGGCCGTGCTCGAGCAGATTGTCGCCGGCAAGCCTGTGGAGATGGTCGGCCGGGAGATGCTGAAGTTCGGCTAAGGACCGCTGACGAAGCTTTCCCCGGAGGCGGTATCCCCCGGCGTATGCCGGGGGATACCGCCTCCGACAAAGGTTTCGATCAGGAGGTCTCGGGCCGTGTGGAGACAAAACATGAGTCAAAGAATCGTCATTGATCCCGTGACCCGCATCGAGGGTCACGCCAAGATTTCGATCTTCCTCGACGAGGCGGGCGAAGTCAGCGATGCGCGCTTCCATGTCGTGGAATTTCGCGGCTTCGAGAAGTTCTGCGAAGGGCGGCCCATCGGCGAGATGGCGGGGATCACCGCCCGCATCTGCGGCATCTGCCCGATCAGCCATATCCTGGCCTCGGCCAAGACCGGCGACGACGTGCTGACCGTTGAGATTCCCCCAACCGCGGACAAGCTGCGCCGGATGATGAACCTCGGCCAGTTCACCCAATCGCACGCGCTGAGCTTCTTCCACCTGAGCTCGCCCGACTTCCTGCTGGGCTGGGACAGCGACCCGGCCGCCCGCAACGTCTTTGGCCTGATCGCGAAGGATCCCGAGCTTGCCCGGGCTGGGATTCGGCTGCGCCAGTTTGGCCAGGAAGTGATCGAACTGCTTGGCGGCAAGAAGATCCACCCCGCCTGGGCGGTTCCGGGCGGCGTGCGTGAGCCGCTGACCAAGGAAGCCCACAAGCACATTCTTGACCGGCTGCCCGAAGCCCGCGCGAC
>JAGOCU010000064.1:0-2853 GCA_017998555.1 Thermoflexales bacterium | reverse complement strand
GTGGGCGTGAGCGAGGCCCCCCGCGGCACCTTGTTCCATCACTATCACGTCGACGAGAACGGGCTGATCAAGAAGGTCAACCTGATCGTGGCGACCGGCAACAACAACATCGCGATGAACCGCACGGTCAAACAGATCGCGCAACATTACATCACGAATGTCAAGGACGGCCAGATCCCGGAAGGGCTGCTCAACCGGGTCGAGGGCGGCATCCGCTGCTACGACCCGTGCCTGAGCTGCTCGACCCACGCCTATGGCCAGATGCCGATGCAGGTGAGTGTCATGGACGCGGCCGGCAACGTGCTGGCCCAGCGCACCCGAGATTAAGGTGACTGCAACAACGGGCCGGGAGCCAGAAGCGCGACGTGGCGCGCTGGTGATCGGATACGGCAACACGCTGCGGAGCGATGATGGCGCCGGCCCGTTTGTCGCGCGCGCGCTCGAGGCGCGCGTCCCCGCGGGGACGCGCATCCTCGACGCCCACCAGTTGACGCCCGAGATGGCGATCGACATCAGCGTGGCAACGCGGGTCGTCTTCGTCGATGCGATCGACGTCACGCGCGGACTCGCGCGGCGCGAGTCCGCGCCGCAGGAATCTGGGCCGCGGGTGTCCCGGCTGGAACCCGAGCCCGGCGCAGACCCCCTCAATCCCCATGCCAGCGATCCCGGCAGCCTGCTGTGGCTGGCGAAGACGCTGTTTGGAGGCGCGCCCGAGGCCTGGCTGGTCGCCATCCCGGGCACTGAATTTGGCTTTGGCGAAACCCTTTCGCCGGGCACGGCGCGGGCGAGCGCCGATGCCATCGCCCAGGTAGAAGCCCTGCTCGCCCGCACTTGATTACGCGCTACGTCGGAAACAGCACCGCCGCGACGCGGAGGAGAAGGCAGCATGCCTGTCACACATGGAAGCGCCATTGGGCGCGAGTCTCTCGAGTACCACGAGCGTCTGCCGCACGGCAAGCTCCAGATCGTCCCCACCAAGCCGTGCAGCACCCAGCGCGATCTGTCGCTGGCCTACACCCCGGGCGTGGCCGAACCCTGCCTGCAGATCCACGACAACCCTGATGACGTGTATCGCTACACTGCCAAGGGCAACCTCGTCGCGGTGATCACCAACGGCACGGCGGTGCTCGGCCTGGGCAACATTGGCGCGGCGGCCGGCAAGCCGGTTATGGAGGGCAAAGCCCTGCTGTTCAAACGCTTTGCCGACATCGACAGTATCGATATCGAGCTGGCCACCGAGGACTCGGACAAAATCATCGAAGCCGTCAAACTGATGGAGCCCACCTTTGGCGGGGTGAACCTGGAAGATATCAAGGCCCCCGAGTGCTTCTATATCGAGGAGCGCCTGCGCCAGGAGATGAACATCCCGGTCATGCACGACGATCAGCACGGCACCGCCATCATTTCCGGCGCGGCCGTCCTGAATACCCTCGAGATCACCGGCAAGGACATCAAGAAGGTTCGGGTGGTCATCAACGGGGCCGGCGCCGCGGCGCTCGCCTCGGCCCGCTTCTACGTCCTGCTCGGAATCCCGCGCGCCAACATCATGGTCTGCGACAGCAAGGGCGTCGTCTATCAAGGCAGGACGGTCGGAATGAATCGTTACAAGGAGGAGTTCGCCCTTGACACAAAGGCGCGCACCCTCGAAGAGGCCCTTGTCGGCGCCGATATTTTCGTCGGCCTCTCGATCGCCAACTGCGTCACCGCCGAGATGGTCAAGTCGATGGCCAAGGATCCGCTCATCATGGCGATGGCCAACCCGGATCCCGAGATCAGCTACGACGAGGCGCGCGCCGCGCGGCCGGATGCCATCGTCGCGACCGGCCGCTCGGACTTCCCCAACCAGGTCAACAACGTGCTGGGCTTTCCCTACATCTTCCGCGGCGCGCTGGATGTGCGCGCGCGCCAGATCAACGAGGAGATGAAGGTCGCCGCCGCGCATGCGCTGGCGGATCTGGCCCGTCAGGACGTGCCGGAAGAAGTGCTGAAGGCGTATGGCATCAGCGAACTGAGCTTTGGGCGGCATTACCTGATTCCCAAGCCCCTGGACCCGCGCGTCCTGTTGTGGGAGGCCCCGGCCGTGGCCGAGGCAGCCATGAAGAGCGGCGTGGCGCGGGTGCAGATCGATTTGGATGAATATCGCGAATCCCTCGAGGCGCGGCTCGGCCAATCGCGCGAGGTCATGCGCGTGATCTTCAGCAAGGCCCGCAACCGCCCGAAGCGGATCGTCCTGGCTCAGGGTGAGCACGACAACGTCATCCGGGCTGCCCATCAGATCGTCGATGAGGGGATCGCTCACCCGGTGCTGCTGGGGAATGCCGATCGCGTGCGCGACAAGGCGGAGCACCTGCGCGTCGCGCTGGATGGCGTCGACATCATCGACCCGGCGGCGTCAGACTGCCTGGAGCCCTATGCCCGGATGCTGTTCGAGATGCGTCGGCGCAAGGGCATGACCCTGGTGGGCGCGCGGCAGCTCCTGCTGGATCCCGGTTACTACGCGGCCGTCATGGTCAATGCCGGAGATGCCGACGGGATGCTGATCAGCGCCGATCTGGACTACCTGGATGCGATGCGCCCGCCCCTGCGGGTGATTGGCCGGGCGCCCGGGGTCAAGACCGCCGCGGGCGTGTATCTGGTCACCCTCAAGAACCGGCCGATCTTCTTTGCCGATGCGACCGTCAACATCGACATGGACGCCGAGAAGATGGCCGAAGTCGCGCTGCTCACGGCCGATCTTGCCCGCAAGTTCGACATCGTGCCGCGCGTGGCGATGTTGAGCTTCTCGAACTTTGGCAGCTCGCGCCATCCGCGCTCGGAGATGGTCCGCGAGGCCGTCGCCATTGCCCGGCGGCG
>JAGOCU010000063.1 GCA_017998555.1 Thermoflexales bacterium | reverse complement strand
CAGCGGGTGATCCCGCCGAAGATGTTGATCAGCACGGCCTTAACCTTGGGATCGGCCAGGATGAGCCGAAGCGCTGAGGCGACCTTGTCGGCCTTTGCGCCGCCCCCGACATCCAGGAAGTTCGAGGCGCTGCCGCCAAAGAAGCGGACCACGTCCATCGTCGCCATCGCCAGACCGGCGCCGTTGACCATGCAGCCGATGTCGCCATCGAGGCTGATGAAATTGATCCCCGTCTCGCGGGCTTCCTTCTCGGCCGCGGTCTCCTCGTCGGGGTCGCGCTGGGCCTCGAGATCGGGATGCCGGAACATGGCGTTGTCGTCGATGACGAGCTTGCCGTCCAGGCCCATCAGGGTGATCTTGCCGTCCTTGCCGGCCACCATGGCCAGCGGATTGATCTCGGCCAGCGATGCGTCGGTGGCCAGGAAGGCGGCGGCGAGCCCGCGCGCGATCGCGGCGAATTGGGCCCAGTATTCGCGCGGCAGGCCGATGGCGACGGCGACATCGCGGGCCAGATACTCGGGCAGGCCGAGGAATGGATCGAGCGGCACCCGCACGATCTTCTCGGGCGCGGTGTGGGCGACCTCTTCGATGTCCATCCCGCCCGCGGCGCTGGCCATCAGTACGGCCCGGCGGCTGGCCCGGTCAATGACGATGCCGAGGTAAATCTCGCTGCGGATATCCGCGGCGGGGTCGATGAGCACCTTGCGCACCGGCAGCCCCTTGATGGTGAGGGCCAGAATCGCGGCGGCCTTCTCGCGCACTTCGTCGAGGGTCTTGGCGACCTTGACGCCGCCGGCCTTGCCGCGCCCGCCGACCAGCACCTGCGATTTGATGACGACCGGCAGGCCGATCTTTTCGGCGGCGTGCACGGCTTCTTCGGCGGTATCGACGCAGTAGCCCTGGGGGACGGGCACGCCGTGCTGCCCGAAAATGCGCTTGGATTGGTATTCGTGGAGCTTCATCTTGCCCGGAATTGTAGCGCGGGCCCTGCCCGCGCTACAATTCCGGGCCGATCGCACACCAAAGTGTGTTTCCGGAAGAGACATCCCCCGGCAAAGCCGGGGGATGTCTCTTCCGGAGGTATTTTTGTTGGCGCTTCCAATGAGCAGTTTTACGACACCCCACATCTCCGATTCCGAAATCGCGCGCCTGCTGGGCGCAATGACCCTCGAACAGAAGGCCGGCCAGGTCTTGATGCTGGGTTTCGACGGCATAACGGTCACAGATGAGCTGAGCTCTGTCATCGCCGATCTGCATCCGGGCGGCCTGGTGTTGTTTGAGCGGAATGCCACCACAACGCCCCAGGATCTCGCCAAATTGACCTCCGATACTCAGGCGGCAGCGCGGGCGGGCGGCGATCCCGCGCTGCTGATCAGCATCGATCAGGAAGGCGGCGCGGTGACCCGTTTGCGCGCATCGCGCGGTTTCGTCGAGTTCCCCAGCGCGATGGCGATTGGCGCGACCGGCGACGTGACTGACGCCGGCCGGGTTGGCGCCGCGATCGCCGACGAGTTGCTGGCGGTTGGGATCAACATGGATCTCGCGCCTGATCTGGATGTCAACAACAACCCGGCCAACCCGGTCATTGGCACGCGCTCGTTCGGCTCGGATCCAGCCCGGGTGGCCGAGCTGGGCGCCGCTTTCATCGCGGGGATGCAGGCGCGCGGGGTGATGGCGGTCGGCAAGCACTTCCCCGGGCACGGAGACACGGCGATCGACTCGCATGTCGGACTGCCGGTCGTCGCCCACGATCGGGCCCGTCTCGAGGCCGTTGAATTTGTCCCCTTCCGGCGGGCCATGGCCAGCGGCGTGACGGGCATCATGTCCGCCCACATCGCATTCCCGGCCATCGACCCCATACCCGGTCTGCCGGCGACCCTGTCGGCGAAGGTATTAACCGGTCTGCTGCGCGAGGAGATGGGCTATGACGGCTTGATCTTCACCGACTCGCTGATCATGGGCGCGCTGGTGAACGAAGGCCGGAGCATCCCGCAGGCGGCCGCGGCGGCCCTGATGGCCGGCGCGGATGTGCTGCTCTTCAACAACGGGTCTTCCCTGCACCGCATGGCGCACGCTGAGGTCGTGGCCCAGATTCGCGCGGGCAGAATCTCCGAGGGGCGCCTGGATGCCGCGGTCCGGCGCATTCTGGCGGTCAAACAGCAGTACGGCTTGCTGGCAGGGCCGCGCCCAGCCGCGCCCGAGCTTGCCGGCGCGACCGAGCGCAGGGCGCTGGCGCGCGAGATCGCTGCGAAGTCAATCACCGTTGTGCGCGACAGCGCGGGCCTGTTGCCCGTGCGCGATCCGGCCGGCCTGCTCGTCGTCGAGACGCCCCCCGCCGCGGGCGTGGCGCGGGCGTTGGGCGCGGCATCGGTGTCGGTTGGCGCCCAGCCGCGGGCCGGAGACGCGCGCCTGGTGATGGAAGCCGCCAGGGGCCGGACCATCCTGGTGGCGACCAGCGACATTCTGAAGAACCCGCAGCAGGCCGAGCTGATCCGGAATTTGCGCGCGGCGGGCTTGTCCGTCATCGTGGTGGCGGTCCGGCTTCCCTACGACCTGCTGCATCTGGGCGACGCGCCGACGTTCGTGGCGACCTACCAGGCATCGGAGGATGCCTTTGCAGCCCTCGCCGATGTGGTGCTCGGCCGCCGCCCGGCGATGGGGACGCTGCCGGTGGCCCTTTCCTAATCGACGGGCGTTCGTTCGGGAAGGATATCCCCTGGCGAAGCCAGGGGATATCCTTCCCGAAAAATCTCTCTAACGCTCTGGACTCAGCGTAAACTCGGCCATGTCGTTGAAGAACACGAGTTGCGGCGGGCCCAGACGAAACGGCGGCAGGCTGGTCTGCAGGCGGTCGTTGAGGGTCTGCAGGGTCGCGTCCAGTTCGGCCGCCGCGGCGCCCTCGAACTCGACCAGCTTGTAGCCCAGGGTGATGTGGTAGCCATACGTCTCGTGGTTTGGGAAGCGAATGCCTGTCGCCTCGGCGAGGGCATCGCGATAGCCGCGCAAGGCGGTTCGGGTGGCCGCATCGGCAGGTTCGAGCCGCATCGTCGCGGGTGTGCCGGGTTCAACGCCGGCGAAGCGCATGAGAAAAGCGTCCGGGGCGGACACGCGCGGGACCACGGTCTGGAAGAAGGCGTCGGTTGCCGGGATCGGGGCATCGAGCGGCAGAGCGGGCGTCCAGCGATGGGGTTGGCGCCAGTAATCGGTGAGCAGCTCGAAGGTTGTCATGTGATAGCTGCTGGGCGGGAGAAAGCCGATGTGATCGGCGCAACGCATCGCCCGCAGCCGCTCGCGCATCCAGAGCAGCTCGCTCATCAACCGCGTGTCCGGCGCGACAAAACAGATGATCGTATTGCCGGAGAACGGCATGACGCTGCCGTTTTCGTGGAATTTGATCCCGACGTGGTGGGTGAAGGCGCGGTTGGGGATTGTCATGTCTGGGTTGAATCCTACCGCGAGGGGAGTGGGTTTCCAGGAGCGACACCCCCGGCGGAGCCGGGGGTGTCGCTCCTGGAAAGAAATGTGTAGAACTCGCCCGCCGTAGAATAGGCCCATGCCCTCCGCGTCCTCGACGACGACGGTCAGGCCCATGACCGCCGTCGATCTCCCCGCCTGCATTGACATTCTCCTGGGATACCCGTGGACGCGCTATGCCATGACCGCTGAGCGCGCCGAGCGGGTCTTGCGCAGCGGGCTGAACGAGGGCGCGGATTTGCGGGTGAGCGAAGACGCTGAGGGCGTCAGCGGCTTTCTGTGGCTGGTCCCGCGCGGGGCGTTCTATCACAGCGGCTACATCCGCCTGATCGGCGTGGCTCAGCGCGCCAAAGGGCGAGGAACCGGCCGGGCCCTGATGGCGGCAGCCGAAGCCGACACGTTTGCGGTCACGTCTGACCTGTTTTTGCTCGTCTCCGACTTCAACCTGGACGCCCAGGCCTTCTATCAGCATCTGGGCTATGCTCAAGTGGGGGTCTTGCCCGACTACGTGTTGCCCGGCAACACCGAGTTGATCTTCCGCAAACGACGGCCCGAGACCCATGTTTAGCGCCACCGACAAAACCAGTTCCGGGGGATATCGCCCCGATAAGAAGTCCACTGGATGTTTTTAGCGCGGCCGCGTGAAGGCGACCGCATTACAAAAGGAGTTCCCATGACTGCCCTTCCCCGATCGATCCGCAATGCGGCGCTGATGAGCGCCGCGGCCGCCCTGCTGCTGGCGGCGTGTGGCGCCGCCCCGACGGCTGCCCCACCCGCCGCGGCCACCGCGGTCCCACCCAAGCCGACGGCCGTGCCCGTGGCCTCCGGCCCCAAAAAGGGCGGCACCCTCATCGCCGCCCGCTCCGAGGACATGAAGGGCCTCGATCCGCACAAACAGACGGCCTTCGCCTCGTTCCGCATGCTCGAGCTGGTCTATGACCCCCTGCTCACCTTTGACAAGGACATGAAGGTGATCCCGAACCTGGCCGAGTCCTTCAAGCTCAGCGATGACGCCAAGACCCTGACGATCGTGTTGCGCAAGGGCGTCAAGTTCCACAAGGGCCAGGCGATGACCTCGGAGGACGTCAAGTACACCTTCGAGCGCATCGCCGATGAGAAGACCGCCGCCGCCGCGCGCTCGACCTTCGCCGGTGTCGACAGCATCGAAACGCCGGACGCCAATACCGTGATCTTCAAGCTCAAGGCCGCCAATGGGGCGCTGCCCGCGGCCATGACCAACATCAACTCGGCCATCCTGTCCAAGGCCTGGGTGACCGGCGGCGCCGACCCAGCCAAGGAAAGCAATGGCACGGGCGCCTTCAAGATCGCCAACTGGGAGACCGACAAGGTCCTCAAGCTCGAGCGCAACGCCGATTTCTGGCTCAAGGATCTGCCCCGCCTGGATGGGATCGAGTTCCGGGTGATCCCCGACGAGGCGACGATCCTGGCCGGTCTGCGGGCCAAGACCCTCGACTGGGCGTTCCTCAACGATCCGCGCGTCGGCGCGCGGGCCAAGGCCGAAGCCGGCCTCACAACCTGGAAGTCGACGTCGCTGTCGTATCACGTGCTGCAGCTCAATGCCGCCCGGGATGCGTTCAAGGATCTCAAGGTCCGCCAGGCGATTTCGTGCGCCATCGACCGCCAGGAGGTCCTCAACACCGCTGCGCTGGGCGATGGCGTGGTGACGTCGCCCGCGACTCCGCCATACTACGCGGCGCCGCAGGCTGACCTGTTCTGCTACAAGAAGGATGAGGCCAAAGCCATGGACCTGATGAAGGCGGCCGGCAACCCGGCCGTCAAGTTCAAGGTCATCGCCGCGACGGGCGAGCCGCCGACCGCGGTGAACGAGGCCCAGAGCATCCAGGCCCAACTCAAGAAGATCAACATCGAGATGGAGATCGAATCGCTCGAAACCAGCGTGTACGTCGCGCGCTGGCTGGCTGGCGATTTTGACGCGGCGATCGCCCTCAACGGCGGCAACCCCGATCCCGACGCGATGTTCTATCGCTACTGGCACAGCACCGGCAACCTGAATAAGGTGGCCGGCTACAAGGATCCCGAGATCGACAAGCTGCTGGACCAGGGCCGCGCGGTGAGCGATCCAAACGCGCGCAAGGCGATCTACAACGACATCCAGAAGAAGCTCGCCGAGGCGGCCCCGTGGGTGTGGCTCTACACCGGCAACGACTACCGCGCCGGCCAGACCTTCGTCAAAGACTTCACTCCGCTCTCGAACGGATCGATCCTGTATCTGCGCGAAGTGTGGATGGATAAGTAAATCAATCTCTGTTTGGCGCGACAGGCAGCGCTTGCGCTGCCTGTCGCGCCAAGATCATGTCACGTTTTCTCGGCCAGCGCCTGATCTCGTTCATCCCCACGCTCTTCGGCGTGGCGGTGATCGTTTTCCTGGTGATGCGGCTGATTCCGGGCGACACGATCTCGGCCCAGATCGGGACATCGGCGCTGCTGACCGAGGCCCAGACCCAGGCCTTGCGGGCGTACTACGGGCTGGACAAATCGGTCCCCGAGCAGTTTGTGAGCTGGCTGGGAAATGCCGTGCAGGGCAACCTCGGCACCTCGGTTCGCAGCGGCAAGCCGGTCCTGGGCGAGATTCTCAACCGTTTTCCGCTCACGGCGGAGCTGGGCATCCTGGCCCTCCTGATCGGGTTGAGCCTGGGCATCCCGCTCGGGGTGTTCACGGCCACCCGGCGTGGCACGCTGGCCGATGCCGCAGGTCAGATGTTTGCGTTGTTCGGGCTGGCGATCCCGAACTTCTGGCTGGGGACCCTGTTTATCCTGGTCCTGTCGGTGGTCTTCCGGACCCTGCCCAACTCGGGTGATTACACGTCCTTTCTGGAGAACCCGCGGGTGAATCTGGGCCAGATGCTCTTTCCCGCGCTGACGCTTGGACTAGGGCTGACGGCCTCGATCGCGCGGACCACCCGCTCGGCGGTGCTCGAGGAACTGCGCCAGGACTATGCCCGAACGGCGCGGGGCAAGGGTCTGCGCGAATCGGCGGTGGTGCTCAAGCACTGTCTGCGGAACGCGCTGCTGCCGATCATCACCCTGGTCGGCATCCAGGCCGGGTATCTGCTGGGCGGGGCGATCGTGATCGAGGAAGTCTTCGCGCTGCCAGGGCTGGGGCGGCTGCTGCTCAACGCCATTGGCCAGCGCGACTATGCGGTTACCCAGGGGGTCATCCTCTTCATCGCCTTCAACTTTCTGGTGATCAATCTGCTGGCCGACCTGGCCTATGCGCTGGTCAACCCGCGGGTGCGGACCGGATGACCCGTCTGCGCATTCCCCGGGTGTGGCGCTCACCGGGTACCGCGGTCGGGCTGATCATTTGCGTGCTCATGCTGGTGATCGCGCTGTTCTCGACCAACCTGGCGCCCTTTCCGGCGTTGTCGCAGCGACCGTTGGACAACATGCTGCCGCCGGGCGGCGCCTACGCGCTGGGGACCGATATCCTGGGGCGCGATCTGCTGAGCCGGCTGATGCGCGGCGCGACAAACTCGCTGCGGGTGGCGGTCCTGGCGGTGGCCCTGGCGTCACTGGCCGGCACGGCGATCGGACTGGTGGCCGGATACGCCGGCGGGCTGCTTGACACGCTGTTGATGCGGCTGGTGGATCTGCTGTTCGCTTTTCCGCCGCTGCTCCTGGCGCTCGCAATCGTGTCGGCGCTTGGCATGGGGGCGCAAAACACCATTTACGCCATCGCCATCGTCTATCTGCCGATTTTCGCCCGGGTGGCCCGCGCGCCGACCCTGGTGATCAAGACCAAAGAGTATGTGACCGCCGCGCAGGCGCAGGGCGCTTCGACCTGGCGCATCATGCTCCGGCACGTGCTGCCCAACATCGCCGCGCCGATTATTGTGCAGATCAGTCTGGCCCTGGCCTGGGCGATCCTGCTCGAAGCCTCGCTCAGTTTCCTGGGTCTGGGCACCCAACCCCCCGAGCCGTCGTGGGGCGGCATGCTGAGCGAAAGCCGGCGCGACATGGAATACGCGCCCTGGCTGGCCATCTACCCCGGCGCCGCGATCATGCTGGCGGTGCTCGGGTTTAATATGCTCGGCGACGGCCTGCGCGATGCGCTCGACCCGCAATTGCGCGGAACCTGATTGATCGCTCTTAACAGAAGAAGGGAAGAAGGAAGAACGAGAACATCGGATTTCTTCCTTCTTCCTTTCTTCTGTTGAAAAAACAAACAACCGCACGAGGTACGACTGATCCATGATTCCTATAGCCCCCGCCAATCCCGCCCACCACCAGGCCATCGCCCGGATCTGGAACGACGCCTGCAACGCGATGACGGATAGTCATACGTTGGACATCACCCCGCGCCTGGCCCAATGCAACCTGAGTCCGGCGACCGGCGCGACCCAGGCCGGCCGCTTCGCCGTCGACGGAGACGGAAATGAGGTCGGCTATGTCATCGCGAGCGCGCAGGGCAAGAGCGGCTGGATCGACAGCATCGCGGTGGAGCCCGCCACCCAGCGCGCGGGCGCGGGCGCGGCGCTGTTGGGGTGGGCGGAGGACTGGCTGCTTGGCCAGGGCTGCACGTTCGCCCGCCTGGGCGGCAGCCTGCGCCCGTTTCTGCCCGGCTACCCGCGCGAACTGGGGCGGCCCGACTGGTTCACCCACCGCCGTTTTGAGGTGGGCAAGCCGGATTGGGATGTCGCCGCCGACCTGGCCATCCTGCGGCCGTATCACGGCAGCGCGGGCGAAGCGCCCGCGGGGGTCGAGGCGCGCATGGCCCGGCCGGGCGAGGAAGCCGCGCTTCGTGAGTTCTTCGTCCGCGCCTTTCCGGGCCGCTGGCTGTACGAGTATGACGAGCATCTGCGCGAGGGCGGGAAGATCTCGGATTACGCGATCCTGATCACGCCGGACAGCGGCGCGCCGCGGATCGAGGCCTTCTGCATGACGACGATGGCCGACTCGCTCCGCCCGCTCGACCGTTTCTACATGAACACCCTGCCCAAGCCGTGGGCTCAGGCCGGTCCGTTGGGCACGAGCGAGACCCTGCGCGGCAAGGGTTATGCCGCGCTGGTCGTCAACACGGCCCTGGCCTCGCTGCGCGCGCGCGGCGGGCGGGGTTGCATCATCGACTGGACGTCGCTCACCGACTTCTACGCGAAGTTTGGATTCCGCAAGTTCCGCGAATACGTGGGCATGACCAAGCGCCTGGGATGAGCGACGACTTTACCTTGTCGGCGGCGGCGCTGCGCCGGGCCGAACGCGCCGCCGCGCGCTTCGACCCGGAAGGCGTGCGCGCGCTTTTCCCGGAGCGCAAAAGCGTCACCCGGGTCGACACCCGCAGCGGCCCGCGCCACGGCTGGCTGACGCGCGTGCGCTGGCGAGGCGTGACCGAGAGCCGCTATTTTCCGGATGCGCGGGCCGGGATGGTCGAAGGGTGGCAGGCCGCAGTGCGCTGGCGCGACGCGGCCGAGG
>JAGOCU010000002.1 GCA_017998555.1 Thermoflexales bacterium | reverse complement strand
GAGGATCAGGGTCATTCTGCGCATGCGGTCAGGGCTCCTTGGTGAATGTCGCGTCGGCGCGAAGATCGGAAAGCCGCGCGCTGACAACCCGGATGGCGTCGAGGTCATAGGCCTCGAGGGCGGCGGCAAGATCGCGGAGCGCGCCGACGACCGCTCTGGGTACATCGGAGTCATCCGCGAGGGCGCGCACGCGCGCGGCCGCCTGGCCGGCCCGCGCGACGCGCTCCGGGCCGCCCTCGGCGAAGGCCACCCAGGCCGTTGCATCCGCAGCCGCGCGAACAGTCTCGCGCCACGATGGATTTTGCGCGGGTGCAATCTGAGCGGCGGCACGCGCCGGCATGGGCGGCGCGGCCAGGGGTTCGACCAGCGCTGGCAACCCGGGCAACGACAGCAGCGCCACGGCCGCCATCAACCAGGCCCCACCGACGGGGGCGCGGGTCGCCCGCGGCCAGCGCCCGCGCAGGCGGGCAACCCCCAGGCCGGCCTGACCGAAGGCAAAAGCCAGGAGCCCGATCACCGGCAACGCCAGGCCGATCCAGAGGGTGGCCAGGACATCCCCGCCCTGCAACGTGCCGGCGGTCGCCAGGGCGTTGATGCCCAGCGCGGCGAGGACGGTGACGGCGGCGAGCCCCCACAACAGGGGCGAGCCCGCCAGGGCGAGACCGACGACGCCCAACACAATCCCGCCGAGGGTGAAGGGCAGCGGGAGCTGCCACTTGCGCCAGTCGCAGACGGCCGCGGCGGCCATCAGGGCAGCCTGGGCCAGGGCGATGCCGCGCGCCTCAATGGGGATCGTCTGGGACAGCGCGCCAAGAGCGGCCACAAGGACACAAGCGGTGCCAACGGTCAGGGCGGTTCGCGGCCGAGCCACTGCGCGCGCGCCGGCGGGAGGGCCGGACCAGGCCGGGTCGTAGCGCAGACCAAACGCCGCGAGCAAGCCAAAGCCGGCCAGCGCGACGAGCGTCCCGATCACAGGGACAAGCCAGGCGGGTTGCGCGGAGAACGCGTCGATTTCCCAGAACATAGACAGCTTGGGCCGCGGTCAAACGGCCTGAAGGGAGTCTATGGAGTGGGCGGCAAAATGAACCTGACAGTTTCCTGACAGTTGGACGGACTTTGTGTCTTTGTGCCTTTGTGGTGAAAAACTGAGACGGCCCCGGCCCATCTACTCCACCCGCGCGCCAGTGGCCCTCAGCGTCACGACATAGGTCGACAATGACTTGACCTTGGCGAACTCATCCGGCTGCTGCGGGTAGGGGTTGAGGTCGATGAACTCGAGGGCCAGGCCGTCGAACTGGACGCGATTGACGTTGTAGTTGCCCTTGATCGTGTAGCGCCGGGGCGGACGCCCGGCGAAGCCCGCCTCGAGCACAATGACGGGCGGGTTGGCCCAGGCGCAGGTCACCCGGGCCGGGCAGCGCTCATCGCTCACGACCTCAACAAAGCGCACGAGCAGTTCGGCTGCGGGCAGGGTGGGTGGCGAGGCGACGAAGCGGACCTCCTGTCCGCCGCGCAGGGTGAACGCCTCGCCATAGCGCGGGGTGGCCGAAGGCGTCGGCGCGGGTGGCACACCGATGGGCGTGGGTGTCACGGCGCAGCTTGCCAACAGGAGACCGGCGACCAGAGCCAAAGCGATCTTCACAGGGGTGGTTCCACAGGCGCCGCGGCCTCGGCGACAGGGGCGGGCGGATGAACGAGCGCCTCGACAAGATCCCACTGGGTTATCCGATCCACCACCGGCCAGTTGCTGACATAGGTGCGATGGCCGCGAATCAGGCGCAACACGGCGCCGAGGAACATCCCAAAGCAGAACGCCCCGGCGACGGGCACGCCGATGGCGAACATGAAGGTCGACAACACTGCGCCAATGACCAAGTGCGAGAGAACAACCGGCGCGTCCCGGCCCATCAGATCGCCCAGGGTGGGCGGGCGGGTGCTGTGAAAGCGCAGGCTGAGTTCAAGGCCATGGCGCTGGCGTTTGGTCAGATTGAGCATGGATCGAGTATGGCCCTGTATTGCCGTCGCAATCTCTCACCGTAGGGCGAAGTTGTCGCGAGTTCTGTGCGCAATGCTCCGGAAGCGAAATCCCCGCCCCGGCGTACGCCGAGGCGGGGATTTCGCTTCCGGAAACAGAAGTTATGCTTATGTTAAGCTTGGCGTCTGGTTCCTTAGCGGGCCGGCCAACAGACCATGTCGTCTCTTGCCCTCATCGCCATCCTGATCGCGGTCGCGATCACTTTTGATTTCCTGAACGGCTTTCACGACAGCGCAAACGTGGTCGCCACGATCATCTCGTCGCAGGCAATGACGCCCCGCGACGCGCTTCTGCTGGCCGCCGTCGCCAACTTTGTCGGGCCGTTTGTCTTTGGCGTGGCCGTGGCCAAGACCATCGGCTCGGAGGTCGCCCTGCCTTCGGCGATCACCATCGCGGTCGTGCTGGCCGCGCTGCTCAGCGCCAGCGCGTGGAATCTCATCACCTGGTATTTCGGCATCCCGGCCAGCTCATCGCACGCCCTGATCGGCGGCCTGCTTGGCGCGGTGATTCTGGGCTCGGGCGTAGGCGCGCTCGAACTGGCCGGGCTGGCCAAGGTCGCAATCGCCCTCTTCACCTCGCCCCTCATCGGCTTTGCGGCCGGCTATCTCGTCATGTTCCTGACCCGCCAGATGTCGCGCGACGCCACACCCAAAGTGAATGCGTTGTTCAAACGGGCCCAGCTCCCCACCGGTTTCATCCTGGCCCTCAGCCACGGCACCAACGACGCCCAGAAGACCATGGGCATCATCACCCTGGGCCTGGTCGTGCTGGGTTTTCAGCCGACGTTCGAAGTGCCCTGGTGGGTGATCGTCATCAGCGCAGCCGCCATCGGACTGGGCACGGTGTTTGGCGGCTGGCGCATCATCAACACCCTCGGGCGCAAGTTCTACCGCATCCGGCCCATCCACAGTTTCAGCACCCAGATCGCATCGGCGGTCGTCATCCTGGGCGCGTCGCTGCTCGGGGGCCCGGTCAGCACCACCCACGTGGTGAGCATGTCGGTGCTCGGGGTGGGCGCGGCCGAGCGGGCTTCGCAGGTGCGCTGGGGGGTTCTGAACGACATCGTGCTGGCCTGGCTGCTGACGATCCCCGCCACCGCCGCGTTAAGCGCGTTGCTGTATTTGGTTGTGCGAAACCTGGTCTGATCAGGCCTAAGGACTCGCAACAAAACCATTCCCGGAGGCGATATCCCCCGGCTTCGCCGGGGGATATCGCCTCCGGGAAGAAGTTTTGTCAGTGGCTTTGAAGGAGAAAAAGATTGTGTTTGGACGCAAGAAGAAGGAAGAAGATCGCTTTATCGTTCTGCTGATCGAGCAGGCCGCCAAGACCGTCAAGGGCATCGAGCTGCTGGAGTCGCTGATTGACCACCCCGACCAGGCCGGGATCGACAAGCTGAGCGCGGTCGAGATGGACGCCGACGAGACGCGCCGGATCCTGATCGACGAACTGCACAACACCTTTGTCACCCCGGTCGATCGCGAGGACCTGTTCAACCTGTCGCTCTACATGGACGACATGCTCGATTACGCCCTGTCGACACTCGAGGAACTGGTGCTGCTCAAGGTCCAGGGCGACGACTATTTGCGCAAAATGGTGGCACTGGTGCGCCAGGAAGCCCAGGAGCTGCACATGGCCGCCCAACGCCTGAGCGCCAACCCGCGGGTAGCCGGCGACCATGCCCGGAGAGCCAAGAAGCTCGAGGGCGAGGTCGATCACCTTTACCGCGTCGCGGTGGCCGACTTGTTCTCCAAGGCCACCGGAGAGAACCTGCCGTCCGTGCTCAACCGGCGCGAGGTCTATCGGCACGTCTCAAATATGTCCGACCGGGCCGACACCACCGCCAACGTGTTTGGGATGGTGGTGATGAAGCTGTCGTGAGTGATGTTTCCGGAGAGATATACCCGGCGTACGTCGGGTGTATCTCTCCAGAAACGTCTATCGCCCCAGCACCGGCAGATACAGCGTCCGCCCGGCGATCCAGACCGTCACCGTCCCTTCCGCGCTGAAAGCCCCGTCCTGCACGGTATAGCTGAACGCGTCCGAGCCGCTCGTGCCGACGTCCGGTGTGTAGACGACCGCATGCCCGACGATCTCGGCCCGGCCCTTGCCCGGCGCGCCGACCACGGCCAACACGAGCGGGCTGGCGTCAGGGTTGAGATCGTTGGCCAGGACGGCGACCGCCACCGCTCCGCCCAGCGTCGTCGTGATCGTGTCCGCCACCGCCGACACCGGCCCGTTCAGGCTGACCTCCGCCCGCTCGGTGAAGGGTGCCAGATCGTCAGCGTTGAGCGTCAGCACAGCCGGCAGGGTCGTCCCGGCCAGGGCCGGATCGCTGCCGGTCCGCGCGCTGAACGCGAGCAGCGCGTTGCTGTGCGGCCCGAGGTCAAACGACACGAGCGTTACGACGCCATTCGACTCAGCTGCGCCGCCCTGCTCCTGCCAGGCTTCGAAGATCATTCCGGCCGGCAGCGCGACTGACAGTGACGCGCCGGTCACCGGCTGATCGGTCGGGTTGTCGACCACGACCCGATACAGTACCTGCGCGCCCGCCGCCAGGTTGCGCGTGCCCGTTGGGCCGCTGGCGATGATCCGAGCGTTGAGTTTGAGCGGGGCAATAAACAGGCCGAACGCCCCGGTCCGCGTCGTCGCGACCGTCACCGTCCGGGCCTCCGCGTCCTGAGCGACGACTTCGATGCCATCGCTCGTCCATTCGCCCGTCGCCATGTCGTAGGCGCGCACGATCAGGGCCTGGGCCTCGTCCTCGCTCAAGTCGGTCCGCTCGTAGCCGATGACGAGCGTGACCGGCGTGGCGAAGCGGAAGCCGGCCACCCTCTCATCGGCCTGCCAGGCGTCCAAACTGAAGACGTTCACGGAGCGATAGGCCTCGGGCACCCGTGACTCGGCATTCGGGCCGGCGCTGAACGCCAGTTCGGTCGTAGCGATGACCGCACCCTGCGGCGCCTGTACGAGCACATCGCCGGGCGGCGCCGCGAACACACCCGTTTCCGGCGCGTCGGTCTGCGGTCGATTCCCTGGAACATTCAGAAGCAGCCCGCTGTACTCGTAGGCGCCCATGTCGCACGGGTTGCCAACGGTGCGTGGGCGTGCATTGCCGTCCCGGTCAACCGCAGCGCAGGTGGCGTTGTTGCCAACGTTGCGCGCCGGCGAACCGGGCTGCAGATGCAGATCGCCCGCATCCGCGCTGCCGTTGGTCCCAGGTTCACGGATGAAGCGCGGATTGAGGCGCGCGATATTGACCCCGCCGACCCAGCCGCCCTCGATGAGGCTGTCGTTGACGACCGGGGCCAGGTACGAATAGATTTGCAGGCCGTCCCCGGTCACGTTTCCATACAGGATGCTGTTGCGGATCGACGGCACCCCCCCGGTCAGATTGGCAATGGCGCCACCCTTGTATCCGGCGCTGTTACCCGCGACCGTAACGTTCGTCAATTGCGTGGCGCCATTGCTCCCGTTGAAGATTGCCCCGCCATATTGCTGGCCTGCATTGGCTGCGAAGATCACATTGGTGTAGGTCATTTCGAAACCGGCGCTTACCCCGCCGCCGTTGTAGGCCGTGTTCGCCAGGAAGGAAACTCGGCTCAGCGTGGCGGTGGCGGCATAGCCAGTTTCCATGCCACCCCCGGCGCCAGCGGAATTGCCCGTGAAGGTCGCATCCATCAGCGTCAGCGCGCCCGCATCAACGTGGAGTCCACCCCCGTGGAAGCCGTAGTTGGCGTCGAAGGTGGCGTTCGAGAGAGCCTGATTTCCGGAGGCGATATACATCCCGCCGCCAAAGCCAGCCGCGAAGTTGCCCTGGAATCGCAGCGAGCCCATATCCGCGAGGGTTGCGACGTAGAGGCCACCGCCGCTGCCGCGCACGTTCAGCGACGCCGTGAGCGCGCTGTTGCCAGTGAACGTCAAATTGCGCAGGGTGGCGCTGATCCCGGTGTGATAGATCGCGCCGCCATTGAAGGCCGTGTTGCCGCTGAAGACGCTCGATTCGATGATGGGCGCGCTTCCGGCGCCGATGTAGATCGCGCCGCCGCGCCCCGTGCTGGAGAACACCGTATTGGCGCTGAACGCGAGCCCGGTCAGCCGCGGATTGCCATTCAGGATATAGATCGCCCCGCCGTCGTAGAGGGCGCGATTGCCAACGAATTTCGTATCGCTTACCGTCGGGCTGCCGCCCACAATGTACAAGCCCCCGCCGAACCGAGGCAGGCTCGCCCAGCCATCGGTCACGGTGAAGCCATCCAGAACGGCAGTCTCATTCACGCCACTGCCGTCAACCACATGCTGGCTCGGAACAATGTTCGGGCCGCTGATGAGACCGCTCAGGATTGTTGGATGGCTGCCGGGGTTTCGCTCGCCGCGGGTGGTCTCGGCGCCGGAGAAACCGCCATAGAGCGCCACGCTGTTGCGAAGCTGGAAGCTGAGCAAGGGATTCCCACGCGGCGGGGCCGGGAAATACGTGCCTTGGGCCACCCACAGCTCCTGCCCGCTGGCGGCGCCCAACAGGGCGGTCTGCAAGTCGCGGTAAGCATCGACCCAGGTCAGCCCGTTGTTCGCCCCGGTCGCGGCCGCGTTCACATACACCTGATTGGCGACCGCCACCTGGCGGGTGGTCACCACCGCGCTGACGCCGTTGGTGGCGGTGATCTGGGCGGTGAAGAATCCACCGGCCGAATACGTGTGTGTGACGACAGAGCCGGCGCCCGTGCGCTGCGCCGGCGCCGCCCCGGCATCCCCGAAGTTCCAGGTGAAGACGATGTGGCTGCCGCTCGCGCTGGCGGTGAAGGTCGTGACCTCGCCAAAGCGGGTCGGGCTGGTGCTGGTCGCGACCAGGCTGGTGATTGGCGTGTCGATCACGCTGAGCGCGGCGCTGGCCGTGGCCGTGCTGATCCCGTTGGTGGCCGTCACCCGGGCGGTGTAGACCCCAAGCTGGGTATAGGTTTTGCTGATTACGGGCGAATGAGTGGTGAGCGTGACCCCGCCATCGCCAAAGCTCCACGTGTACAGCGCGCGGTCATCCCCAACGATGCTGGCCGTGAAGACCGTTGCGCTCCCGAAGCGGGTGGGCGTCGTCGCGCTGGCGCTGATGCCAGTGAGGGCCGAGGGGACGTGTTCATACGCGCCGATATCGCAGCGCGCGCCCTGCGGGCGGGCCGTCCCGCGCTGATCGAACAGCACGGCTGCGCCTGCGCTGTCGGCGCAGCCGGTCGGGTCGCCCTCATCGACGGCAAAGCTGCCGCCCAATGGCGCCATACTGGGTAGCGCGTTTCCGTTGGAAGCCAGCGGCCCGAGTTTCGGATCGCCGGCCGTCAGCCCGCCGCAGCCCGCGCCTGGGTACTGCAGGTTGTAGCCAAGCGTGTCGATGCTTCCCAATCCGCTGCAGTTGGCGTCGCTGGCGGCCGTGTTGCCAGCCAGGATCGTGTGCCGGACATGGAAGGCCGCCGCGGCGCTGTTGTAGATCCCGCCACCCTTGTTCGACGCAATGTTGCCGGCCAGGGTGCTGTTGCTCAGGGTCAGCGCGCCGTTGTTGTTGATTCCGGCGCTGTTGACGGCAGTGTTGGCGGCGATGGTGCTGTTGCCGATATCGATCAGCCCGCCGGCCGCGTTGGCCAGCCCGCCGCCAACGCTGGCGCTGTTGCTCACCAGCGCGCTGCTGCGCACGGTCAGGGTCGCTCCGGTCGTGTTGTAGAGGCCGCCGCCCGCGTCCGTGGCCGCGTTGCCGGCGATCAGGTCCCGGGTCAGGGTGAGCACGCCAGCGTTGTGCAACCCGGCGCTGTCGACGGCCCGGTTGTTCGAGATCGCGCTGTCCGTGACCGTCATCGTCCCGGCGTTGTAAACCCCGCCGCCCCGGTTGGCGGTGTTCGACATGATGCTGCTGTCGCGCACGCCCAGCCGGCCGATGTTGAAGATCCCGCCCCCGTCGAAGGTGGCGGTGTTGCTGACGATGGCGCTGTCCTCGAGTTGCAACGCGCCGTCATTCTGGATGCCAGCCCCGTAACGGATCGTCATCCCGCGCAGGGTGGCTACTGTGCCCGAGAGAATCCGGAAGACGCGCAGGTTGGAGAGCGTTGGCGCAGCCGCCGCCTGGACAAAGGTGGCGCCTGCCCCGGCGCCCTGGATGATGACGTTCCTGGTCACGATCACATTCGGCTGGATGTAGGTCCCGGCCGCTGGGCCGATGTAGTCGCCCGGCGCCGCCTGATCCAGCGCATACGCAAACGTCGCGCACGGGCTCGCTGGCGCGCGGCAGTCGCCGCTGTCCGCCCCGCCCGGCGCCAGGAAACGGGCCTGGACGACGCTGACGGTTCCCGTCACCGTTGCGCTGCCGCGGGTGTTGGTCGCCGTGATGACGTAAGCATACGTGCCCGGCAGCGCATAGGCATGGCTGACCACCGAGCCGGCGCTCACACTCCCGCTGAAGTTCCACAGATAGCCGATATTGCTTCCAGCGCTGCTCGTCGCGGTCAGCACGCTCGGGCGCCCGTTCCAGGTCGGGCTGTCATTGACCGACGCCAGCCCGGCAATGGGCACATCCAGGATACTGACCAGGGTCGACGTGGTCAGGGTGAAGATGCCGTTGCTGGCCGTGACGACCGCAGTGTAGTTACCGATCGCAGGATAGACATGGCTGAGCGCCGCGCCACTGCCAAACGTCCCATCCCCAAAGCGCCAGGCAAAGACCGGCGTGTTGAGCGTCGCGGTCGAGGTCAGAAAGGTTGGGCTGCCGAGCAGGGTTGGGCTGTTGTTGGTTGCGCCCACGGTGCCCGGGACCAGGGTGGGTGTCGCCGTCGGCGTCACCGTCGAGGTCGCCGTGTTCGTCGACGTCGGCGTCACCGTGGGTGTCGAGGTCCGCGTCGGCGTTGGCGTGGCCGTGCCGGTGGCGGTGGCGGTGGAGGTCGGCGTCGGCGTGCGGGTGATGCAGGCGATGACCGGGTCGTTGAACTCGCAATCCCCGACCGGCGAAGCGCGGTGATAGCAGACCGCGTAACCGTTGCACGCGTCGTCGCCGACCGGGCCGCTGATGAGCTCGCAGGCAAATTCGCCGTTGCAGGAGTTTTCGCCGATGTGGCCGGTGCCGTAACAGGCCTGCACGCCGTCGCACGAGTTGTTGCCGATCGGCCCATTCGAGCCATTGCAGGCCTGATCGCCGTTGCAGGCGTTGTTGCCGATGGGGCCGGTGGCCCCGTAGCAGGCGTAATCCCCGTTGCAGGAGTTCGTGCCGATGCTGCCTGTAGCGCCGGTGCAGGCGTCCAGACCCGTGCACAACGCCGTCGGGGTGCTCGTCGGCGTACTCGTCGGTGTCGCGGTGGGGGTGTTGCTCGGCGTGTTTGTCGGCGTCGGTGTGGCGATGTTGCCGCACAGTTGCAGCGCCCAGTTGGTCAAAGTCCCGGTGAAGGGAACGGAGTTGTCATTCAGGCTTAACGTCCAGTTCCCCGGGGCGTTCATGCCGTTGTAGAGGCTGAGCGGTTCTTCCGGGCGGAACGTGCCCGAGTAGGGCGCTGTTCCCGTGACGATGGAAAACGCCGCCGCATCGTCGAAGCTGGTCCCGCTGAAGTTGTCCCCCGTCCCGCCATTCCGGAAGGACAGGACGACCTGGGTGAAGTCCGGCGAGGAAAGGAAGATGCCCAGATCGCCCACGTTCTGATGCGTCATACCAAAACCGACGATATTGACATCGCTGACCATGAAGGTGTCGGTCACAATGACCAGCGAGCTCAAGGCGGCGATGTCGCCCAGCGTCCTCGGCATATCCGAGGGGTAATACATGTTGCAGGTGATGGCCGGGGTCGGCGTGGGCGTGGGCGTGCGGGTGGGGGTCGGTGTATGGGTGGGCGTGCTGGTCGGCGTGGGCGTTGGCGGCGCCGTCGCGACCGGGTTGCAAGACCCAAGCGCAGCGCCGGGCCCGTCGATGCTATCGGTGAAGGCGCCGGTCGCATTGTCGGTGTAGGTCGTCGACACAAGCACGTATTGCGTCCCGGCGATCAGAATCCGGTAGATGGCCGGATTCAACCCGACGAAGTCGTCGACCGCCTCGAGCGCATTGACGAGAGGCGCGCCAGGGTTGAAGCCACCCTGATACAACGTGTAAAACCCATCCAGCCCGCCCGACATCACCAGCGAATACGGGCCGCTGGATGAGACCGAGAAGGTGATGGGGCGATAAAAGACGCTCGTGCCAGGGCCGGACGCCAGACCTACCGGCGGATTGCCGATCGCCGACCGGTTGTAGGTCGGCCCGCCCGGCGCGAAGACCCCCGAGCACACGAAGGGCTGGACATACTCCGTCGCCCCGATGTCGACTCGCCCGTTCCGGATCCGAGGCTGCCCAAGCGCGTCCATCGTGTCGCCCCCCACAGCCGCGTTCTGCCCAGCGTCGATGGCCGGGCTGCCCGCCAAGAGGCGCAGGTAGATGTCGCCGCCATCGATCAACGGATCCATGTTGATGATCGAGTACTTCGGCGCTCCAGACGTGAACCCGCAGGAGTGGCCGCTGTCAAGGTTCCCGCCGCCGTCGATCGGCGCGATACCCGCGCAGTTCACCGTCGTGCTGACAGTGTCACCAGCCAGAATCGTGTTGTACAGCGTTGCCGTTCCACCCGCGTTGAAGATCTGTATCCCGCTCTGGACCCCGAAGGTGCTGTTCACAACCGTGAGCGCGCCGCTATTCGAGATGCCCAGCGTCGCCGTGATCGCGTCGCCGATGCCATAGACGAACACCGAGTTTCGAACCGTGGCCGCGCCCTGGTTGACGATGGCCGGTGCCTGGCTGATGAAGGCAACCCGTGAGAAGGTCGCCAAGCCTCCCACCGTGTTGGTGATATTGCTGTTATTGGTGCCCTGATTGATCCCGTCACTGTAGTTGAGCGTGCCCGCGTTGACGATTGCGGCGTTGACTACACCCAGGTCCACATGCGAAAGCGATAGCGTGCCCGAGTTGAAAATCGAAGCGTCGATGCTCCCGCCGCCGCTCGCGTAGTCAAACCCGGTCAACGTCAGAGCGACGCCCGGATTGATAAGGAGCGAGGGAACCGGATCGACGCCATACAACTTCACGGATTGCCCCGATCCGTCGATGGTTCCGGCCACGTTGACCGTCAGGGTCGAGGTGAGGGTGATGACCGAGTTGCCTGGCAGGGCGAAGCCGATCGCGTCGCCAGCGCTCGCTGCAGCGAGCGCGGCGCGCAGGCTGCCCGGACCGCTGTCCGCGCCGCTGGTCACGATCCGCGGACAATCGCCGAGGACGGCACCTTGACCGTCAAGGGTGTTGGTATATGAGCCCGTCTCATAGTCGAAGTAGGTCGTCGCGACCAGTACATACTGGGTGCCGGCCGTCATGGCGCGGTAGATGGCCGGATTGGCGCCGATAATGTCGTCGGTCGCTTCAAGCACGTTGGAGAGCGGCGCGCCGGGATTGAAGCTGCCTTGATACAACGCGTAAAACCCATCCATCCCGCCCGACATCGCCATCGAGTACAAGCCGGTGGAGGACACCGTGAACGTCATCGGACGATGGTAGGCGGCCGTGCCGGGGCCGGGCGCCAACGCCGTCGGCGGATTGCCCGGATCCGTGCGGTTGAAGATCGGGCTGCCCGGCGCGAAGATGCCCGAACACACAAAGGGCTGGAGGTACTCCGTCGCCCCAATATCGACCCGCCCATTTCGGATTCGCGGCTGCCCGAGCGCATCCAGCGTGTCCGCGCCAACGGCCCCGTTCTGGCCCGCGTCGATGACTGCCCCGCCAGGCAGCGGACTCAGGTAGACATCGCCAAAATCCACTCCAGGGCTTGTGTTGATCAGGGAGTACTTCGGCGCCCCAACCGCAAAGCCGCACGTGTTGCCGACATCCAGGTTCCCGCCTCCGTCGATGGGCTGGGTTCCGCCACAGGCGACGCCGTCCGCCATGCTGGTGTTAAGCAGGGTCGCCGTCCCGCCCGTGGTGTTTAAGCCAAACCCGCCAACCGCCGCAATCGTGCTGTTTACGATCGTGAGGATGCCACTCGTGGAAATGCCCGATGTGGCGCCAGGGATGGCGCTGCTGATGACATTGTTGTAGTAGAAGCTGGTGTTGCGTACCTCCGCCACTCCCAGGTTGCTGATCGCCGATGACTGGGCGGCATTGCTGTGAAAGAGGCCGTTCAAGATCACTGCAGAGCCGCCCACAGCGTTGGCGATGCCGCCACCCGCGCCGGTGACGGCGCTACCCGCCACAATCTCGCTGTAGGCGATCCGCAAAATGCCCGCGTTGTAGATGTTGCCGCCGTCGCCGGTAGCGCTGCTGTTTCGAATCACGCTGTGATCGATCAGAAGAATGCCCAGATTACGCGCGGCCCCGCCATGCCCGCTGGCGCGTCCTCCTTCCAGCGTCATTCTGGTCAGCGTCAACGTCACGCTCGGGTTGATGTCCAGCACGCGCACTGCGTTCTGGCCATGCACGGTCACCGATTGGCCCGCTCCGTCGATGGTTGCATTGACAGCGGCAATGATCGTTGAATTGATGCTGATCACGGCGTTGGACGCCAAGGCGAACTGGATCAGGTCGCCGGCGCTCGCCGCGGCCATGGCCTCGCGCAGGCTGCCCGCCCCGCCGTCCGCGGTGCTGGTCACGACCCGGGTGCTGGCGGCGCGCTCGGGCGCGCTCGCGCTGGCCCGTTGGACAGGGGCGGCACCCATCAGCAGCGAGGCCGCGGCCGCCAGGCCGCCCGCCAGCGCCGTCATCCCGATCAGCGCGCCGAGACCGGTGTGATTGCGATTACTCATGGCTTCCCCCGATTCGCGCGAAGAGCGGTTCAGATTTGTTTGTGAGCAGCCAGGCGCCCCAGCGTGGTCTTGGACGCGGGGGAGATGCTCCGGCCATCAGCAGCGGATTCGGGACCGATGTCTCCGGCTCCAAGGCCGGCAGTTGCAAGGCCGGGGCCGGACCACCCGTGATGAGCGGCAGGTTGGCCCGGTAGATCACCACGTCGGGCACAGTCAGGACCGTCACCGTGATCTCGTAGGCGCCAATCGTGACGCTGTTGCCCGCATCGTCGACGGCGGTAACCGACAATCCATACACGCCGGATTGGTTGGGCTGCAAGTCGTAGCGCCACGGGATCGCCGCTTCCGGCCGATTTGTGGCGGCGAGCGTTCCGCCCGAGGTCAACTCGGCGCTGACCTCTCCCGACGGCGCGCGCACGGTCACGAACACGCTCTTGACGTGCCCGCCGTCCAGCACCGTCCCGGTCAGCACCGGCAGCGCGGCCGTGCCGAGGGTGAAGGGCAGCGTGGCCGCCGCCTCCGTCAGGGTCAACACCGGCGCGACGTTGTCCACGAGGAAGGAGAAGGTCAGCGGCCCGGTCCGATTGCCCAGGAGGTCAAAGGCATTCAGCACCAATGTCTGCGACAGACCGTCCGCCGGCTCGGGCAGGGGCACGGTGTGGGACCAGCTCGCGCCGCGGTTTACGGCGACGCTCTGACGCTCCAGACTGAGCTGAGCGTGGTTGTAGGCCCCACTCTGGCCGTCGGTCGCGCATACGCTGAGCGTCCACACCCCGGCCGCATCCTGGCCGTCAAAGGCACTCAGGGCGGTGGCCGGGTAGCGCGGGTTGTCGTAGTCGGGGGCGCCCGTGTTGTGACTGGCGCCATCGGCCGACAACGATATCGCCGCGCTGTCATCCCAGCGCACGTCCAGATCGCTGCCGCCCGCGCCGCCCGGCGCGCGCAGCGCCACCCGCGTTCCAGCCGGTGAGCGGAGCGTCGCCGACAGGGCGGCCCGGTTTGCCAGCGTCGCATTGAGCCCCAGGCTCACGTTCGCGAGGGTGAACGATTCGCTGACGGTGAAGGTCCGGGTCAGCGGCACACCGATTGCGCATTGCTGCGGGACGTCAAACGGGATGGGCGCCTCCGGCGCATCGTCGAAGGTGTAGAGACGCTGTGCCGCCGGCTCATCAAACACCAACGCAGCGGCCGCGCAACTCAGGCCGCCCGTCGCGCACAGGTCGATCCGGCTGACCTCCCGGTTGTCATCCAATCGCCCCGAGAAGAAGTTCTCGCCGGACGAAAGAATGCCGTCTGACAGCCCGGCCTCGGTGTCCGAACTCAGGCTGATGGTGACCGGCTGGGTGTCGATCCGCACGTCCGTCCAGCCCGTCCAGGCGCTGACGTTGCCATACGCGTCGGTGGCTTGCGCCCGCAGTTGGAACAGCGCGTCATTGGCCGGGTTGGCCCCGCTGTCCCAGCCGCACTGCCAGCTCCCGCCCGGCAGCGCGCCCGGGCAGGCCACAGAGGTCACAGCGTCGCCAGGGGCCTTCACCTCGAGGGTGATGGTCGGGACCGCGCCATCGTCGTGGACGATCCCATTGACCGTCTGCGCGCCGGACCCGGCCAGGCCGCTGCCCGGCAGCAGTTTCAGGTGGGTGGGCGGGCTGATGTCCGCCGCATGCTCGCTGCGCCGGTAGGTCAGCGGGTCGCCCGCGTCGTCCGCGTGATCAAAAACCAGCGCGCTGTCGAGGCGCACCCGGTTGCCGCGGACCGCCCCGGCCGCCAGGTCGACGCTGCCGGTCACGGTCACCGTGCGGGTCGCCCCGGCCGCGATGTCGCCCAGAACAACGGTCTTCACCCATACATGGTCGCCCACGGCGGCGTTGCCGAGGTTGACCTGGTCGCCGGTCAGGACGATGGCGGCGTTCAGGGCCGGCCCAACGCCCAGGTTGGCGATATCGAAGCGATACTCAATCGCATCTCCGGATCCGATCAAGGCGCTCTGCAGATCGCCGCCCGACACCGTCCAGCCATCCTCATACAACACGCTGGCCTGTCCGGCCGGGATCGCGCTGGCGTGCATATCCAGGTCGGCTCCGCTGTAGACAGCCTCCTGCGCGCAGCGATCGGCGCCCAGGGCCAGGGCATAGGCCCGGGTCGGATCGCCAAGCCCATCTATCGCGCGCGCCGCCGCCTCGGTCATCCCGACGACGCGGGCCGCATTCAGCGCGTTACGCCGTGGCAGGGTCGCCCACACCCGCAGCCCGTCCGGCGAACCCTCGGCCGCCAGGGCAAGCAGCCCGAGCGTGGTGGTGGCGGGATTCGTCACCCCCAGCGCGGCGAATGGAAGCAACAGATCTGTATACGGCGACGCGGGCGCCTGGGTGAAGCGGAAGTCAAGCCCCGGCCAGTCGATGACCGCCCACTCCGATCCGGTCCAGTTGAGGAACGACCAGTCATTGGCCCCGCGCACCCACACCAGGCGGTTGGCTTGCATGGGCAGGGTGATCGCCCGGTCCGGGGCGTATGGGTTGTAAGCGCTCGTTGTGCCCGCGCCCGGGCCGGCCAGATACACGAACAGGTCGCCGTCGCGATCCCAGTCCGCGCCCTGCCAGGCCAGGCGCAGCGCGCTCGCGTCCCAGCTCGCGAACAACGATTGCGGCACGCCCAGCGGCGAGCGCTCCGGCAGGCTGCGGCTCACCCGCAGGTCCGTCCCGAGCAGCGCGCATCCGCTGTTCATCCACCCGCGATAGATGCCTTCCGCGTCATCTAGGGCGATGTAGTCGTTGGTCTGGCGGTAGTCGACAAACATCGGGCCGAGCGTGCTCTCGGTCTGATTGCCCATGAGGTCGGTGGCGATGACGTGGGCGTAGACCTTGCGCGCTTCGCCCACGGCCTGCGCGTTGTCGCGCGTCGCAGGCGGCGTCGTGAGCAGCCCGGCCAGTTCGAGGGCTGTCAACGTCACGCCGCCCGTCCAGCCAGCCTGATAGTGGTCGAGCCCGCCCGCGTCCAGAGCCTCCGTCCAGGTCATCAGCAGGGTCGGGGTGAGGACATCGTAAATCGTCTGGCCGGGCGCCAGCGCCACCCGCGCGCCGAGGCTGTTGGTATAGCTCAGCGACACGACGACCGCGCCGGGCGGGGCCGCATCCAATAGCAGCCCGTTGGACATCACTGTTTCCCGCCCAACCGTGTCGGTGGCAGTGACGACGACGGGAACGCTCAGCCCGTCCGGCAGCGCGGCCAGCCCGGTCTGCCAGCGGGCCGTCCAGCCGTTCGCGCCGTCAAGCGTCGCCGTGAGCGATTGGCCATCGACCCGGACAATGACGTCGCGGATGCCGCTGCCGTCGCTGGCCGACCCGCGCAGATCGATCGCGCCCTGCGCGCCAAACTGGCTCGGGCCGAACAGGGTGGTCGACAACCCGAGCGCCGGCGCGAGTGTGTCGACAAAGAGGGTCGCGGTCTCCTCGGCGCTGGCGCCGACCCAGTCCACGGCCCGCAACACGACCACATGCGCGCCCTCGCCGGTCGGCGTCCAGGCGCCGCTCCAGGCGATCCCCAGCGCCGCGCCCGGGGTCCAACTCTGGGTGTAGATCAGCGCGCCGTCCACGGTCGCGCTGAGCGTCCGGAGTGAGGCGCCATCCGTGCTGGCGGCCAGGCCGGCCAGGGTATACGGCGCCCCGCTCAACAAGGGCGGAATGCTGTTGATTTGCAGGCTCAAGGCGTCCGACTCGACCGAAGGCGCCTCCGGATTGGCGTTGAGCTGCGCGAGTTGGGCTTTGGTCAGCGCCGGCAACACCAGTCGCCCGACATTCCCCGCCGTGTCAACAGCGATGGACGCCGGCCGAAGCAAGGGGTTCAGCACGCGAATGTCGCTGAGGTTGGCGACATAGATCCGCCCGCCGCGCGGCGCGACATCGATGGCACGGCCCGGCGTGTCGAAGGCGCGGCTGAGCAGCGGCGCGGACGGGTCGGACACGTCCACAATGGCAACCCCGGAATCCAACAGCCCAACGATGGCGTCGGTTCCCGAAATGACCACCCGCACCCCATGTCCCGGCAAGGCACGCTGCCCGACCAGGACCGTCGCAGCCGGGTTGGAGATGTCGACAATCTCCAGGCCGCGATACGAAGCGACGTAGGCCAGTGACCCACGCAAGGCGACCGACGTGAGGAAACCGGGCACGTCGAAATGACCGATCTCCACCGGCGCGGCCGGAGACGTGATATCGACAATGCGCAGCCGGCCGTACCAGTCGGCGACCACGGCCTGCGTGCCGCTGACGGCCACGCTCGTCGCGTGGCTGAATGTGTTCAAGGCGCCGATTTCGACCGGCGCCGCCGGGTTGGCCAGGTCGATCACGCGCAGACCGCTCTGCCCCGCGACCGCATAGGCGTACTGGCCCGCGACGGCGATGTCCTCAATGTAGGTGACATTGGTGAGCGCAACCGATCCAAGGCTGATTGGCTGCAGGGGCGCGGCGATGGAAGCGATGGCAATCCCGCTGCCGGTCGACGCAAGCAACAAGTTCCCGGTCAAGGCCAGCCTGCCTGCAGCGCCGGGCATCGGCCATGCGCCCTGTTGGATTGGGCGATCGGGATTGGAGACGTCATAGGCAATCACCCGAACGCCGATGTCGAAGGCATACAGCGCGTTGGCGTTGGCGACAACGGCCCGCGGGTAGAACATCGGGGCAACACCCGTCTCCGCCATCGAGGGGGGCGCGTCAAGGAGACAGCTGGCGCTGAGTTCGAAGAGCTTTCCGCGCAGCGCGGTTTGTTCCGGTTCCTTGATGTCACCCTTGTCAGGCGAGATCACACGGGTGTACCAGTCGGCCTCGTAGAGCCGCCGGCCCGTCGTGACATCGGCGCCGCAAGCCGAATTGAAACCCTGAGCCGCCAGGTTGTAGTCCTGGGCGGTCGTGGTGTAGCGCACCCGTCCGCCCTCGATCGTCGTCGTCAGCAGCACGCGCGGCGCGAGCGTATCCACCTCGCCCGACCAGGCCGCAAGGGCGGTCCGCTCGTTTCCAAGCGCGTCCCGGGCCCGCAGGGCAATGTCAAACGGCCCTTCCACACCCTCGGGCAGGGTAAAGCTCCAGGTCCCGAAGATCTGCCCGGCCGGCGCCATCAGCGCGGGATACCAGGCGATGGCCGCATCGTCGGTGAAGTCCTTGACATGCCGCAGCCCGACATCGACACTCTGCGCCCCGCTGGCCGTCGACCGGGCAATCGCAAAGATCTGATCGTGGCGCAGCGCGTAGTCATAGACCAGGACCTCGTCCAGCAGTCCCGCAAACGGCGCGGCCGCGCCGGGAGTGAGGCCGCCGAGCAGGTACTCGTTGCCGGCGTCGGCCAGATTGCCCATGCTGACGCCCGCGCGTTCCTCGACCCCGTTGACAAACAGCCGCAAGGCGCCCTGGCTGGTCGCCATCGCCGCGACGTGATACCAGGTATTCGCCACAATCGGCGTGGTGCCCGAGATCACCTGCGGGCCGCCGTCCGAGGCATACGCCTCGAAGGCGCCTGCGGCGTTGATTCGGAGTTGAAACTGCACGCTGGCGCCAGCCCGCCGGGCGATGAGGTTGGCGCTCTGGGTGGTCTGCGGCTTCACCCACAGCGCCAGCGTGAAGTCGCTCACCGTGATTGGCTCATTCACGGTCAGGGCGCTGGCGGCGCCGAGTTGAACCGCCTGGCCCAGCAGGCCGGGCGCCTGCCCGCAGGTGCTCGCGCAAACCGCATCGCGGCGATGGGTGGAGCCATCGGCATAGCTGGGCGCGCCCGCGGCCTCTTCAAAGTGCAAGTGCAGCATGGCATTCGACGGGTACGGCACATCCGCGACCGTGCCGGCGATCACCGGCAGCTGATCACCAAGCCCGGCCAGGCTGCGGGTGCTTGGGCCGGTGTAGGTGAGGTCGGCCAGCGGACCCGCGCCATCGATGGCGATCCGGTCGCTGGACCGAAGCGTGACATTGCCCACATCATCGGCGGCCCGCAGGGCGACGGTGTACGCGCCATGCGGCGCGAAGGAGAACGCATAGTCGGCCATCCACCCGCCGGCGGTCAAGGTTGCAGTCACAGCACCGCTCGTGCCGGCGCCCGTTTCGTCAATCAGGGCCACTGTCACCGAGCCGACGCCGCCGGTCGCATCCGTGGCCGTGCCGGTCAGAAGCACGGTATTGCTGACCGCGCTGCGCGGGGCGGCCTGGAGGCTGGCCGCCAGCGCCACGACCGGCCCGGCGCCATCAACCGAGAAGGTTACGGTCGTTGTGCGGGTGAGCCCGACCGCGTCGGTCGCGCGAGCATACATCGTCTTCACGCCCGCGCTCGATACGATCGGGGTAACGAAACAACCCGCCGCGCTGCGCTGGGAGCCAGCGGTGGTGGTGGTGCGGGTAATCGTCGCGCCATTGCCGTCGGTGCTCGTGATGACGGCGGCATAACCCGCCCCGATGTCGGCGCTCTTCCAGAGCGCGCCATTTTCGCTGTATTCGATGGAACGCACACCCGAGCTGGCATCGGAAGCCAAAGCGCACAGGACCGTATCCTGGGCCAGTTTGATCCGCGGGACATTCAGGTCGATCTTGACCGCTGGGCGTTCGGCATCGACCGTGAGGCGCGTCCCCATGCTGAAGTCGAACCAGGCCGCCTGGTAGTCATAGACTTGCTTGATGGTCCGAGCGCTCAGGTCCGACCCATAGATGCTCAGCTCGTCAAGCTCGCCTCTGAACGGAAGATCGAAACTCGATGGGTTGAAAAGCCTGCCAATCTCGACCGGCGCATTCGGCATGATCGGCATGACGGCAGCCGGATTGACCGCCGGCGAACTGGCGGCCAGTGAACCGTTGACATACAGCCGCGCGATGCGGCCATCAAAGGTTCCCATCACGTGATTCCACTGTTTGAGATTGAGTTTCTTGGTGGTCGTCAGGTTGAACAACGGCGCAAGCGTCGCGCAGGCCTCGGGCTTGCCGGGGTCCGGCGCGCCAGGAAACACATAGGGCGTCTGGCCGGCCAGGAAGCGCAGCGTCATCGACATCGGCTCGATCCCGATGTAGTAATTCCGATTCTTGTCGTTGGCGTCCTGTGAGCAGGCTTCCGAATAACCGCCCCGGTTCACCAGGGTCTGCCGGCCCGAACGGATCTCGGTGGGACGAACCCACAAGCCGATGCTGAAGGTCCGCAGGCGGAGTGTGCTGGTGTCCGGCACCGTAATGATGTCATCGATCCCGTCAAAGGTCGCCGCGCCGCGCACCTGGCCAAAGGCGCCGGGCTGCGGGCAGGCCGCCCCAAAACAGCCGCCGTCGAGATGCAGGCGGGTGTCATCGGCAAAGACCCGCGCGCCATCGGCGTCATCGAGGTGCAGGCTGAGATTCGGCGCCGCATCCAGCAGCGTCTGTACACCGGCCCCAGAGGTGGCCTCGTCCCGCACGATCTTGACGTCATCGAGCAGTCCATTGAAGTAGCGGCGGTTCGAAAGCAAGTCGCCGCCGATCGTCACCGACAACGCATTCGTCGCAAACGCGATGCCTGGCACCGACAGATTGGTGGCCACTTCGACACCATCCACATAGATTTGAGCCTGATTGCCGCCGCCTGAACCCATCACATGGTGCCACTGGTCATCAGTGATCGTCACGGTAGAAGTCAGGTTGAACGCGGGTGAGGAGGCGCCGCCGGAGGTGCTCATCCAGTGCGCCTTGCCGCCGTTCACTTCCAACAGATAGGCATCCCGATCAGGAATTGGCCCGCGCTGCTGGGCGATGATCTGGGTTCCCGCAGCGCTGGTCTTGACCCAGGCCGCCACGCCAAACGAACCTGACGAGAGGCTGACCGCGCCCGGACCGAGTGTAAGCGTATCGTTCACGCCGTCAAAGCGCGCGGCCTGACTGACCCGCCCGCCCAGCCCGCTGGTCGGACAGCGCCCGCCGGCGTAATCACAGGTCACGCTGTTGTCCGAAAACGAGTTGTCGCGGAAACGTTTCGTTCCGGGCGACTCGTCGAGGCTGAGCTCGACCGGGCGCAGCGACTCGTTGTACAAATCGAGCGCATCCGCGCCGCTGAACACGCTGCGGTATATCCGAACATCGTCCAGCCTGCCATTGAAGGCCCGCGCCCGCGGGCCGAACTCGACGGAGCGGATGGCGTTGTTCGTTGCGTGCCCGCTCATATCGGGCACATCGCTGCACAGTAGTTCCGTCGTCCCCGTATAGAAATTCGCGCTGTACAGCCGGGCGCAGGTGTTGATCAACTTGACGGACTTTGCGGTAACACCATACACAACGCTGGCCAGATCCATGGACGTCGAGATATACGCGCCGGTGTAGTTGGTCTGGGTGTACAGGCGCACTTCGCGTATTTTGTCTGTGCTGGCCTTATATGCCTCGCGCGACCGTCCAATCAGCGCGTTGCTGATGTAGTTGATTGAGGCAGGCTTCTGGCACCCGGCCGGCAATGGCAAGGTCTGTTGCAGCACGCCATTTTTATAGATCGTGTAGACGCCGTTGTCAAAACTGATCACCACATGCTGGAAGTCACCCTCGAAGATCAATGGAGCCGACTCGGCAACGCACACGTTGCTGAAACCCAGGCGCAAGCGAAGACCCGGATTGCCGGATACCGGGAACCTGGCATTGGGTCCAACCAGCTCGACAAACGGATACCGATACTCTGGGTCGTTTTGATAGACTGACTCGCCGCCCAGGACACCCACCCGGGCATTCTCTGGCGCAGTTTCGGAATGCAAAAGCGCCGAATCCTGGCCCGGATGATCATAGGTGTAATACTCGAAGTCCATATACGGCTTGATACTCGGATCAATCCAGAATGCCTGGGTGAAGCGCCCCCCGCTCAGATCCAGGCTGCTATTGGCGGGGACGGCCACCACCGGAGCATTCGAGTATCCGTCGTTGATCCAGCGGCCGTTTCTGGCAATGTAGCCGGTGTCGTACGCAGTGCCGTAGTACCAACCATAGAATCTCGCCGCACTGCCCGATTTTCCGGACCCAAAGCTGATCCGGGTCTTGCTGGCTGTATCGTCGTAATCGCAGCACGGATAATTCAGGGGCTGACCGGCCTTGCGAGTCACCGCCGCCTGCTTGAACGGCGATGCGTCCTTGAAATCGCCATCGAACTTCAGGCGCAGCGCCGGCGCGCTGGCCCGCGCGCCGATCTCTACATCGCTCAGCGCCCGATTGAAGACCTGCAGCTCGTCCAAGTTTCCCTTGAACCCACTGCCGATAAAGACGGGGCCGGCAGCCCGGAGTGCGCGCATGCCGGCAATAGCCACATCGAGCCGGCCATCAACGAAGATCGCGTATTCCTGCTTGTCCTTGTCATAGCGGAACACAATCTCGTGCCATTGATTCACCGGCAACGGCGCAGTCGCGCTCATGAATGCCGCCGTCCCGATATTGCCATAGCAGCCCACGTAGTAGCACCGCAACGCATAAATGGACGGCCGGCCGTTAGATATCTGAAGCAAATCGCGATCACCCCCGGCTACTGACCCAATCTGCATAACGACGCCGGAGATCGGCTGCGATACGCTCACCCAAACCGCAACGCTGTAGCTCGAGTCAAGCAGTTGGATCCCACTCATCGTGGTCCCGGAAATGTACTGAGTGCCCGAAAACAACAACCCCTGGCCCACCACACCGGGTTGCCCGCTGAGCGGACAGGCTGCGCAGCCAGGTGTATTCTGATTGACCGAGCTGTCGACAAACGTGGTCGCGCCAGCGCTCTCGTCGAAGTGCAGCCACAGTGTGCGCACCTCATTCGAATTGCCATACAAGTCGGTGATCTCGGCCCCGGCCCGGTTGGTCAGGGTCAACTGCTGGGTCGCGGTGATGCTCGGGCTGACCGTCAGTCGGCCCGTTTTGGTGACCGTCTGGCGGGGTTGCAGCACAAACGCCTGCGGCAACAGATCCACGCTCGCCACTGCGGCCGGGAACACCACATCCAGCAGGCCCTGCCCGAACTTGTCATTCAGGAAGTTCTTCAGCCGGGCGGTATAAGTCAGGGTTTGGCCCGGGCCAACGAATCCGTCGGTCTGCGCGCCATCCTCGAATACCTCGGCATTGAGGCTCAGCACATCCAGGCGCGAGTAGACCTGCGGGTTGAAGCCGTAAATCCGCTCCTTGTTGTCCAGGATCCCGTCGCCATCGCTGTCGACACTGTCGGGGTTGGGCAGCACCCGGGTGCGCAGCGGCTGATTGGCGGCATTAAATGCGTAAATGAACAGCCAGCCGCCCGACCAGGCCCCCACCGATCCGCACAGGTTCGCCGAATCGACGACCGTGACCCGATGGGCGACTTCCTCGCAATCAAACAGGCCGTCCCCGTCGCTGTCGGCCTGGAGCGGGTCGGAGTTGGACCGGACTTCGAAGTAGTCGGTCAATCCATCGGCATCGGTGTCCGCATTGATCGGGTTTGTGCCGAAGGTGACGATCTCATCAAAATCGGACAGTCCGTCGTTGTCCGAGTCCGGGTTGCGATCGTTGGGGTCGCCGCCGCCACAGGCCTTGCTGCGCAGCCCGTCGCCATCCGCGTCGCACAACGTCGGGAAGCTTGGATCCCACGACAGCGCATAGCTGTCATTGCCGCGGTCAACCAGATTGTAGAATTTCGCGAACGTGTTTGGAAACACATCGAGCTGCATGTCGTCGATTGGGATGCCCGTCGTCTTGCTCTCGTCGGTTAGCCAGCACACCACGGTGAAGATGAAATACCCGCACTTCTGCTTGTTGATCGCCACGCCTTCGGCCAGGCGCATCCGGGTCGGTTGATTCAGGCCGGCGTGGGTGAGGGTGATCGAGACGCTGGGCTGGGCGACGGTGTAGAAGCGCCCGGTGCTGGCGTTCTTCTTCCAATAGCGCCAGAGCCCGTTGCTGGTCGTCCGCAGGCCATTGTGAAGCTCCGCATCCTGCAGTTGAAGCGCATAGACCATCTCCGTCTGCACGAGATAGTAATCCTCATAGTGGTAGGAGTAGATCTCGGCCATCCATGAGTTGGGTTCGTTGGGCACGATGGTGCTGGTGATCTTGAAGCTCACCTTCAGCCCGTTCCCCTCTTGAAAGCCCTTGGAGGGATCGGTCAGGTCCTGCTGCATGCCGCCGACGACCCGTCGGCTCTCGTCGTTCAGGTTGACGATCGGATTGGAACTGAAGATGAACTTGGCAACCGCCTTGGTCAGCAGACCGGTCAACCCATTGCATAACCAGTCCTTGGCGCTGTTGCCGTTGGGGTCGGCCTCCACCCCCAGCGCTTTGCAGATCGCGCCAGCGATCACATCGATCAGGGCGATGACGGCCGCGATGAGCTGACCGACGATCGGAATGGCCGCGATCACCGTCATGATGACGGCCACGATGATGGTCGCCACCAGCATCACGACGGCCTGGTCGTAGGCATCGCTGCCCGGCTTCATGTCGGCCGACTCGAGGAAGAACATCCCGACCGCGACCCCGACCTCGATGACCAGGCCGATCGCAGCCGTCCCCGCTTTGACATTCTTCAGCACTTTGGGCGCGGCCTTGGCCGCGGCCGAGATCGATCCATAGCTCGCCTTGGCGGTCTTGACCGCTTTGTACGCGTCCCGCACGTCTGTCGCGGCCTTTTTGATGTCATTAACGGACTTGGCGATCGCGACAAGGGTGCCGCCGGTCTTTCCCGTGCCGCCTGCTCCGCCCTTCTGTGCGCCGTAGTTCGCGCCCGCCATCAGACCCGCCGTGATCGCTACAACGGCAAAGTCCTTGGCGATCTGCTTTTTGGTGGTATTGGCGCCTTTCTTGAGCTTGGGCTTCGCGCCCAGGTTCTTTCCATACGCGCCCTGCCCAATCGTCTCCAAATACTTGGAGGTCCGATGCACCGAGCTCTGCGGCGTAATCCCGCCCGAGAAACCCCTCTTGGCCGCAAACTCGATGGTGGAGCGCTTCTTCGCCAGGTCCAGAACTTGTTTCTTGGCTTTTTTGCCCAACTTCGGGATTTGGCCCGTGATCTTTGCCGTGAGGCTGTCATCCTTTTCCGCCACATCGGCGTTGGTCACAGCCTCGGCCCCGACCCGCACGACACTGGTGGCGCCCATGAAACGCGCGACAAACATCGCGTCGGCATTGAGCAAAGCGCCGGCCAGGACGTACTTGTCCTTGAATTCGTCCTCGTCCGAAAAGAGCGGGCCCAGCCGCGCATGCAGGCGATCGATGTAATCAGCGATCGGATACGGCTCCCATACCCGGGCGCCTTTGTAGCGATACGGGGCCCAGTTCAACGAGCCCATGGTCTGGGCCGGCAGCATCGTCTCGGACAGGTTGAACTCCAGCCGGCTGGCCACGCTCCGCCCGGCGGGTTCCTGGGCCAGGGCGCGAAAGGTCTCCTCGCGGGCGAACAAGAGGGTGGGCGCGTCAATGAGGGCGGCGGTCGGGGTGAAATAGCGATTGAGCAGGGCCGGCGTGTTCGTCATCGCCATCACCGGCATCATGGCCTGGCTCTCCAGCGCGTAAGTGACCACCCGGAACATGCCCTTGGGGAAGCCCCACAATTCTTTGGCCCCATCGGCGTACGGGCTGCCATCATCGAAGCGCTTTTTCAGTTCGTCGACCGACATCCCGGCGCGCCCGGCCAGAAAGCTGCCTTCAATATTGTCTGACAATTGCCAGAGGTTGTCCTCGTAGTAGTTGCTCGCATTGAAATCATGGGTGCTCGCGTAGGTGGGATCCTCGAACAGCACGCCCACTTTCACACCACGGTCCTCACGCAACGACATCCCGGTCATGAACCAATCGTCGTAGTAGGCGTGAATGACTTGATCGGGAACGGTCTTCCAATGGGTCGTCCCGGCGCACCACTTATCGTACGCATCCGCATCCCCCTTGGGGTCCGCGTCGCTCGTGTCGCAGTAGTCGGTCATGGCCTCGATCAGCCAAACCAGCTTCGCCTGGCTGGTCCAGTCCGCGGCGGCGCCCGGCCGGTAGAACATCGTGGCCGAAAACGCCACGGGCTTGGTCCCGACGCTGTCGCGCACAACCTGAATGGGCACGTAAACCACCAGGTTCCCGGCCGTATCGACGCTCTTGACCGAGATGCCAAAGCTCGAAAGCGCCTCGCGATCCAGCCACTGCGCCAGCGGGGTCTGGCGGGTGATGGGCCTCTGGTTGTAGCCCGCCTTCACGGGCAGGCCATCCCCCGTTCCATTGGTCAGGGTGACCTTGATCTCGAGATACGGGTTCAGCCGCATGTTGCCGTTGGCGTCCCGCCCGCTGGCCCCGTAGGTGCTATCTTTCACCCGTTGGACCTGGCCTTTGCGGTCGTCCTTCGCCCAGTCCAGCACGTTCTGGCGCAGAAAGAGGTGGTCCGGGTTGGCGGGCCGAAGCTGGAACTCAACCATCAAGGGCTTGCCCGGAGTCGGGCTCTTGATCGCCAGATCGAAGCTCTGATTTGCAAAGCCCGCGGGGGCCCCGCCCGCGTAACCGCCGGCGAGAACGGTCGTGGGCGCAAGATCGATGCCATCCGGCACGCCATCGCCGTCCGAGTCGTCGTCCCACACATCAGGAAGGCCGTCTGCGTCGGTGTCCTCGCACGACTTCGCCGTCAAGGGGTTGCTCTGGCGCTCCCAGATCTTGAACGGCCCTGTAAGCTCTGCCCTCCCCCACTTGGCCGGATCGGCGTTCATCTCGAGGAAGTCACATTCCATGCTGTCCGGAATGCCATCGCGATCGCTGTCGACCGATTGCGGATCGAGATAGAAGCGCAGCCCGCCCAGGCTGAAGCCGACAACTTCCGCGCCGTCCGGGATGCCATCGTTGTCGCTATCGGGGTCGCACGGATCTGTTCCGAGGGCCTCTTCCTGGATGTTGCTCAGGCCGTCGTTGTCGGGGTCCGCGTCATCACTGGTTTTCTCGCAGCCGTTGTAGACGGCGGTGTCGTCAGGCTCGGGATCGCCGGCATCGGCGACAAACCGACTGGGGCTGCCGCCGGCCAAGGCGAATTGCCGCTCTGCTTCCTGACGATCGGCCACCGCCATCAACGGTGGGACGTTCGGATCAAAGTCATTGGCATTCAGCACAGTCTCCAGGCGTTGCTGCTGCGCTTCGGCGCCCGCCCGCTCATCGGCGCGCGTCCGCGCCGCCTGCTGATCGTCGATGAAGGCCGACACCTGGCGCGTTTGCAGCAAGGGCCCAAACAGCATCGCGCCAATCACTGACACCACCACCATTCGGTAGACCCGCCGCGAGCCGCCATAGCGGGTCAGCAACAAGAGAAACGCGGCCAGGCCTAGCGCGATTGTGGCCAGGGTGGCGGCCTGCGACAACCCGGCGACGGTCGCCGGGGTCAGGGCCCGCTCCAGGACCTGTGATGGGGAGAGCACATCGCCCGGCCCGCCCAACGCAAGCCGTGTCTCACCCCAATCGGTGAAGTCCGTGCTGATCTCGGCGTCAACCCACTCGAGACCCTGAGGCGGGAAGCTCATCCGCACAATCTCGCGCACGGGCAGGCCCGCGTCCGACACCCAGATCTCCCCGCTGCTCGTCATATCGACATACTGGCGGATAACGCTGGTATTGAATTGGGCTGGCAGCTTGCCGCGCCGGCGCAGTTCATCATCCATCCGCCCGCGCATGTACTCAGCATAGGCCGGCCCGTCGACGGTGAAGGCATACCGCGTGTAGCCGATCCCGGCGCTCGACCCCGTGCCAGCGACGGCCACGTTTCGGGCCGCGACCAGGAAACTGAGCGCGTCATGCTCGGGCGCAAACAGGGCGCTGGCGTCCTCCAACTCATGCCAGGCGCCGACGCCCGTGCGGCCGAGCGACTTGCCATCCGCGACCTTCAACTGCAGGGCATCGGCCTCGGAATCGACGCTGCCTTCCCCCGTCCAGATTTTGAGGTCCATCGTCTGGGCCGGCAGATCGATCGCGCCATCGAGCCTGAAGTGCTGGGTCTTGCTGCTCAATCCCTGGTTCTCAAAGCGCGCCGTCGGATGGGTGGTCTGGGCGACTTCCGCGCCGTAGCGGTATCTGCCCGCGGCTTTGGCGTTCTGCCAGGCGGTCTCAAGCTGCGCGGCGGCGCTGGGTGGCGCCGCCGGGGGCGCCGGCACGTAGGAGGCCATCGCCCGGCCGCCAAAGGCGGCCAGGCCGGCCGCGACCAGAATCAGAACGGGAATGAGGAGGCGTTGTTTGCGCATGCGTTTTACCAACAGACATGGGGATCGACATCCATCGGCTTCGCCGATGGATGTCGATCCCCAAGAACCGCGAAGTCATTCATTGGGGTAATCCAACCGCCCATAGACGGCCGTGCCGGATCCGAGACAGATCCAAGCCTGCTCGTGGCCGGGATAGACGATCCGCGCCCAGCTATCGCAGCCGGTATTCAGATCGATACCCTCACAGGGGAGAAACTCGCCGAGCACTTGAAACTGGCTGCCGGGGTCGGCGGAACCGATGATGTTCGCCTGCTCCATCGACGGATCGCCACGCACCGCCGCACCGTCCGGGTCGGTCACCGTAACGGTCGTTTGGGCAAAAGGGGCGGGCGGGGATGCAGTCCCTGAGGATTTCGTAGCCAGACCCTACCCCCCGGGCGTACCAAGACCGTATCAAGGCCCGTATCCACTTCTGCGAACCCGAGCCGTCGCCAACGCCACGAATCTCTGTGGCAAATCTCGGCAGATGGACCCACCTGGGAGGTGGGTCCATCTGCCGGGCTGCCCGAGCACTAGAATGTACGAATTGAGCGGGCTCGACATCTCTCTCCTGGGCGCCCCTACGGTCGCCAATAACGGCGCGCCGCTCAAGTTCGCCACGCGCAAGGCCCTGGCCCTCTTCGCTTATCTCGTCGTCGAGAACGGCCTGCACACGCGCGGGAAGCTGGAAGCACTTCTGTGGCCCGAGAGCGACGCGCACCTTGCCCAATCGGCCCTGCGCAACACCCTCGCCCGCTTGCGCGAGGCGCTGCAGCCGGCCGGCGTACCGCTCATCCTGGAACGCGACCGGATTGGTTTCGACCACAGCGCCCGCTACGCCCTCGACTTGAGCGTCATCACCGAAGCCATCGCCAGCCTGTCGCGGGGAACTGGAGAAGCGCCCGCGACGCTCTCGGCCCTGGGCTCGGCGGCGCACGCGGCCCGCGGCCCGTTTCTGGAGGGCTTCTCCCTGACCGACGCGCCCGAGTTCGACTCATGGGCCGAGACCCAGCGTTCGATCTGGCGCCATCAGCTCGATCAGGTCTACGACCGGCTTTCTCTGCTCCAGGCCGAGGCCCGTCAACTGCCGCCCGCGATTCAGACCGTCGAGCGCTGGATCAGCCAGGACGCCTTGAACGAACCGGCCTACCAGCGCCTCATCCAGCTCCACTTTGCCAACGGCGATCGGGCCGCTGCCCAACGTGTGTATGACGCCTGCAAATTGGTCCTGGCCCGCGACCTGGGCGTGGCGCCCTCTCCGGATACCGACGCCGCGCTTGCCCTTGCGCGCTCCGCGGCCCCGCCGGGGCGGGTTGCGCCGGCAGAGCCTGCGGCTCTGCCGGCGCCCCACAACCTTCCCCGCGAAGTGACGTCCTTCATCGGCCGGGCGGCCGAGGTCGCCCGGCTGGTTCAGCGCCTGCGCGATCCGGCCCATCCCCTGATCACCCTGACTGGCGAGGGCGGCAGCGGCAAGACCCGCCTGGCGCTGGCCGCCGCCCGAAACCTGCTGGAAAGCCGCCCTTCGTGCTTCGCCGATGGTGTATGGTTTGTGCCGTTAGCCGATTCGGCGTTTGGCGGCGGCCCGCCCGGGCGCGAAGCGCTCGCCCTGCGCATGGGCAACGCCTTTCAGTTCGCCTTCAAGGGCGGGCAGCCGCTCTCAGCCCAGATCCTGGCCTGGCTGAAGGACAAGGACTGCCTGCTGATCCTCGATGATTTTGATCGCTATCTTGATGGCGACGCGGTCGATTTCCTGGTCGAGCTGCTCCCGCTGGCGGCGCGCCTGCACGTGCTGGTGACCTCGCGGGTCGCCCTCGATCTGAACAGCGAAAGCGTGTTTCGAGTTTCCGGGCTGCCCGTGCCCGACGACCCGCAGGCGGCCGCGGCCGCCGACAGCGTGCGCCTGTTTGCCGACCGCGCCGCGCGCGCCGGCGGCTCGTTTGACCTGGAGGGACAACTCCCCGATGTCATCGCCATCTGCCGCTGGGTGGGCGGGCTGCCGCTCGGGATCAAGCTGGCCGCCGCCCACGCCGCAAGCCTGCCCTGCGCCGACATCCTGCGCGCGCTGCAATCCAATCTCGACCTGCTGGCCAGCGCCCGCCGCGACATCCCGCCTCGCCAGCGCAGCATGCGGGCCATCCTCGAATACACATGGGCCCGGCTGATCCCGGATGAGCAGACCCTGCTGGCCCAACTGTCCGTTTTTGAGGGCGGGTTCAGCCGCGAGGCGGCCCGGGCCGTGCTGGGCGAGGCGGCTGAAGCGCTCGATCGCCTTGCCCGCCAGGCCCTGCTCCTGCCCGCATCCGACCAGCGCGTCGTGATGCATGACCTGGTCCGCCAGTTTGCGCGCGAGCGCGCGGGCGTCTCGACCAACGGTGAAACACAACTCGCCGAGGCGGCCGACCGGCACAGCGCCTTCTACCTGCGCCTGTGGCAAAGCCACGAGCAGTCGCTGCGTCAGGTCAACGCGCGCATCGTCGTGGCCGTGCTGCGCCAGGACGAGCGCAACCTCGCGGCGGCCTGGCAGCGTGGGGTTGCCCGGGAGCGCTGGGACGATATTGCCGGCGGGCTGGACGGGTTGTTGGTCTATATCGACCGGAGCAACGTCTTCCATGCCGGGCGCGGCTGGGCGCTAAGCGCGCTCGAGCGCCTTCCCGAATCGCTCGACCGTCAACGCAAACTGCGCGGGCGTCTGCTGGCCGCCCTGGCCAGCCTGGATGGCAACCTCGGCCTGTATGACGAAGCCATCGCCAGCGCCGAGCAGGCGGCCGCCCTGGCCCAGACCCTGGGCGAGCGCGGCGTCGAGATCCAGGCTGATCTGACCTGGGCCCATCTGCTGTATCAGCGCGGAGCCTTCCCCGCGGCGCTGGAGAAATACCAGCATGCCCTCGGGCTGGCCCGCGAGGCGGCCGAAGCGCGGTTGGAGGGCGACGCGCTGTGGGGAATCGGCTGGATGTACCTGCAGATGGAGGAATACGCGCCATCCCAGGCGCCCCTCGAGCAGGCCCTCGCCCGTCATCGCGCGATCCAGGACGCTTATGGCGAGATGCTGGGTCTGACCTCGCTCGGCGTGCTGGCCCGCCGGCGCAACCGGTTGGATGAGAGCGAGGGCTGGTATGAGCAGGCCCTGACCCTGTGCCAGACCCTCGGCGACCGGCATTTCGAGGGCAAACTGCTGAGTAACCTGGGCGTCGTCGCCCGAATGCGCTGCGACTTCGGGGCCGCCGGGTCGCGACTCGAGGCGTCCCTGGCCCTGCTCAAGCAGTTGGGGCTGCCCCCCAACGTCGAGATCGTGCTGGGCGAGCTGGGGCTGCTGGCTCTGGCAACTGGCGACCTCGGTCTGGCCCGGGTCCGTCTGGAGGAGGCCTTGACCATCGCCCGGTCCATCGGCGACCGGTATGGCCAGTCTGGCTTTGCCAGCAACCTGAGCGAGGTCGCCCATGCCCGTGGCGACAACGAGACCGCATTGGCGCTGGCCCGACAGGGTCTGACGATCGCGGACGCCGACGGCAACGCCAGTCTGCGGGCGATCGCTCTGGTCGCAGAAGGCGACGCGTTGCAGGCGCTGGGACAGCTTGACGAGGCTGAGGCGGGTTATCGCTCTGCCGGCGCGGTGTATGCCGCCCAGCGCCGGACTCTGCCCGGGTTGGGCCCGCAGGCCGGCCTGGTCGAGGTCGCGCTCAGACGGGGCGGCCCGGCTGAAGCGCGGGCACGAGCGGAGGAAATCCTGGGCGTTCTCGCCGCCGACGCCGCGACGGCGGCCTGCGCGCCATCGGCGGTGTATTGGGCGTGCTGGCAGGCGCTCAGGGCTGACCGCGATCCACGCGCGGGCGCGCTGCTGACGCAGGCGCGGGCCCTGCTGCAGGCGCGCGGCCGGAGCATTCCAGACGCCGCCGCCCGCGCGCGATACGCGGCGCAAGCCGCGGTTGGATGGGCTTTGTAGTCAAGGTTGTGTTGGAGGCGATATCCCCGCCCCGGCGGACGCCGGGGCGGGGATATCGCCTCCAACAATGGAATATGCGTAAAATTCCCCCATGCTCCGCACTTATGGCGCGTCCGGCCGGGTCGTCATCGTCCTGCACGGCGGGCCAGGCGCGCCGGGCTCGGCCGCGTCGCTGGCGCGCGGGCTTGCGGATGAGTTTCGTGCGCTGGAGCCGTATCAGCGCCGGGCCGATGACGCGCCCTTGACCGTCGCCCGCCACATCGAAGACCTGCGCGCTATCGTGGCCGATTGCGGCGACCCGCGCCCGGCCCTGGTCGGCCACTCGTGGGGGGCGATGCTCGCCCTCGCCTACGCCGCAGCGCATCCGGACACGCTCTCATCACTGGCGCTGGTCGGTTGCGGAACCTTTGACCTAGCCGCGCGGGCCGAATTCCGGGCCCGCCTCGACACCCGGATGGATGCGGCATTTCGGCTTCGTCTCGCCGATCTGGACGAGATCGCAGACCCGGACGCGCGCCTATCGGCCGAGGGGGCGCTTTTTGACAGCATCTACGACGTCGACGTCCTTCCGGACGATGCCGATTCGCCCCCTGCCGACGCCCGCGGCGGGGCCGAGACCTGGCAGGACATGCTGCGTTTGCAGGAGGCGGGAGTGTATCCGGCCGCCTTCGCCACGATCGATGCGCCGGCGCTCATGCTGCACGGCGACGATGACCCGCACCCGGGCCAGATGATCCATGCCAGCCTGAAGACGTGGATGCCTCGACTGGAGTACGTCAGTTGGCCGCGCTGCGGGCACTCACCCTGGCGCGAGCGCGGCGTGCGCGAGGATTTCTACCGGATGCTGAAGGCCTGGTTGCGGGATGCTCCCGAACCCCGGAGTTCCTGAACCTGGGAGGTAGGCGCCCACGAACCGCGCCTGCATAAGGCAGCATGCGCCTACCTCCCAGGTTCAGGAATAGCCGGGCGTACCCGCAAGCCTAGTCTGTCTCCTAGCCCGTCATAGGCCGATCCATCAGCTCAACAAATGCGCGCGGCGCCACGATGCGCACGCCGGCATAAGCGCCAAGAACCAGGAGATCCGCATCACCGGTGATGATCGCGTCCGCTCCACCGGCAACCGCCGCAGCCAGCACGTTGTCGTCGTCAGGATCAGCGCAGACCGGCATCGCCAACGGCGCAGGCGAAACGAGCTCGGCCCGGTCACGGTATGCGGCAAAGAGCGGGATGTCCTCGGCGCTGAGATCGAACTTCCGCGCCATCACCTCAAGAAACTCCGCGAGCAGGTACTCCGACGTGATGAGCGCGTGCCCGAGCGCGCGACGACGAACCAAGTCGCGGCACAATCCGTCGGCGGCGATGGCGGCCACGAGGATGTTGGTATCGAGGACCAGCCTCATGAGACTAGCTTGAAGACATCCTCGTCGGTGTAGATTCCCTGCGCCTGGGCGCGCGGCAGTGCCGCGCGGCGGGAGGCGTCAAAGGCGTCCTCCCATAGTTTGTCCTGGATCGCCTTTCGGACGTATTCGCTCAGCGTGATCTGATCCCGCCGGGCCGCTTTGGCAACCTCGCGCTGCAACTTCGGCGGCAGGCTGATGGTCATCGTCGTGCGCATGCTGTATTAGATTCTAGCACACCCCTCTCAGAACATCTCGCCGCTGCCCGCCTTCTCGCGTGCGCGTTCCGGCGGCGTGATCGTGGCCCCGAGCTGCCGCACATGATCCAGCTCGTTGAACAGCGATTCGAGTTCCACAATCCGCCCGTCGGCGATTCGGATGAAGTAGACCCCATCATTGGCCCACGGCTTGTTGGTGGCCGGGATGCCATGCCACTCGCCGGTGTGCAACCCGCTGGTCGTGATCC